>JBJOIF010000195.1:0-14874 GCA_046047335.1 Planctomycetota bacterium
CGCGCCGTGCACGGCCTTGAACGAGTTGAGGTTCTTGATCTCGCTGATCGGCGTCTTGTGGAGCCTGCCCTCGGGCGACTCGATGTGGACGTTGATGTTCGGCTCGAAGCGCATGTGGCCCTTCTGCATGACGCCCTCGGTGACGCCGAGGAATCGGCAGAGGGAGCGAAGCTCCTGCGCGAACGCCACGACCTCGGCGGCGGAAGTGAAGTCCGGGGCGGTGACCACCTCCAGCAGCGGCGTGCCGGCGCGGTTGAGGTCCACCAGCGAGCCCTCGTACCGGAACCCACCGGGCAACTCGTGCCCGAGCTTGCCGGTGTCCTCCTCGAGGTGCGCGCGGATGATGCCGATGTCACGCACGGACCCATCCGGCAGCGGCAGCGCGAAGCGGCCATCGTGGCACAGCGGCTCGTCGTACTGGCTGATCTGGTAGCCCTTGGGGAGATCGGGGTAGTAGTAGTTCTTGCGATCCCACTTGGACCGGCGGGCCACGGTGCAGCCGAGCGCCAGGCCGACCTGCATGGACATCTCCACGGCGCGGCGGTTCATGACCGGAAGCGTGCCAGGCAGCGCCGCCACCACCGGATCGACCAACGCGTTGGGCTCACGGTCGTAGGCGTCCGGGTGCCCGGGGCTGGTCACGCGCGTGAACATCTTGCTGCGCGTGGCGAGCTCGATGTGGATCTCCAGTCCCACCATCAGGCGGGCGTGGACGACCTCCGCATGGCGGTTGGCGGGCATGGCCCCGGAATATACGGGGTCAGTCGGTCCGATCGACGGCCCGCACCGGCGGTGGCGCCACCACCACGCGGTCGCGGCCCTCGCCCTTGGCGTCGTAGAGCGCGATGTCGGCGCGGGTCATCAGGACCGAGCCGTGCTCGTCGCCCTGGAGCGTGGCCACACCGATCGAGCACGTGACGGCGATCCGTACCGCGGTGCCCGCCGTGATCGGCGAGTCGCCGATGCGGCGCCGCAGGCGCTCGGCCACGGCGCGGGCATCCGCCTCGCCGCACTCCGGCAGCACCACCGCGAATTCCTCGCCACCGAACCGGGCCACCGAGTCGATGGGGCGCGCGGCCACGCGGAGGCGACGCGCCACCTCGGTGAGCACCACGTCCCCGACCCCATGGCCATGACGGTCGTTGACCTGCTTGAAGTGGTCGAGATCGACCATCGCCACCGAGAGCGGCACGCGGCGCGATCGTGCGGCGTCGATCTCGCGACCGAGGATCGCATCGAGCCCGGCACGGTTCCACACGCGGGTCAATGGATCCACCATCGACCGACGGCGGGCCTCGCCAAGCTCGCGGATCATGTCGCCTTGCGCGAAGGTCAGCTGCCGCCGATGGAGTTCGCCCTCGGCGACGGCCGCCAGGTCGCGCAGGAACGGCAGGTCCCCTTCGGCGCCGACGCGCGGCTCGGTGTCGGCCACGCACAGGGCGCCGATCTTGGCACCGTCGGGCGCACGCACCGCGGTGCCGGCGACGAACCGGACGAACGGCGAGTTGACGACGAGCCCCGATCGGGCGAGTCGTGCATCGGCCAGCGCATCCACGACCACCAGCGGGCCCGGGGCATCCAGGACGGTCGCGATGACGCCGTCGTCGGGCGCCACCTCGTTGACCTGCAGCCCGTACCGCGACTTGAACCAAGAGCGGTCCTCGCCGAGCACCGACAGCAGCGCGATCGGGGCGCGCATCACGCGCGCGGCGAGCCGCGTCAGGCGATCGAAGGACTCCTCGGCCGGCGTGTACAGCAGCGCCATGCGCTCGAGCGTCTCGAGCCGCTGCCGCTCTTGGATCATGTCGTTGCGCCGCGCGGAGGTGACCATCGACGTCTCCATTCCCAGATTCGCACGGCCGCGGTCCGGGTGCAAGCAAAATGCACTCATCCCCCGGGCGGGCGGGGCGGCTGGGTCCCCGAACCCGCGCCCGAGCACCGACGAAAGGCCGCGGTGGGATTTGAACCCACGAATAACGGATTTGCAATCCGTCCCCTTAGGCCACTTGGGTACGCGGCCGGCCAGACTGGTATGGTGGCACAGCCGCCCCGCCCCGTCAAACGGGTTGGCGGCGCACGATGGAATCGGTCGCCCGACACGCCCTTGCCGTGCTTATCGCCCTCGCGACGCCGAGCGCCGCCTGGGCGATGCCACGCCAAGTGCCGCTGCTGCCGCCCGCGCCGATTGCGCGCCCGGCCACGCCGGCCCCGCCCACGTCACGGGTGGCGTTGCCTGCGGTCCGTGAGGGCGTGCTGCTGACCGGGGTCCGCGGCTACATCGCCCGATCGCTCCGTGATCCCGGACTGCTCGTGTTCCGGATCGAGGAGCGCCTGGCCGCATCGGTGCGGCGCTCGCTGACGCTGCTCCCGAGCGACGCGACCAACGACGTCAAGGCGCTCGTGGCCGATCCGACCGAGGACACGCCGAGCTACTTCGAGCTCACGGGGGAGGTCTTCGACTACGGCGACCGCGCGTTCGTGCTGCCGGTGGCGATCATCGCCCTGCGCAACCCGCCGGCTCCCGAGTTCCTCGCCCGCACGGCTCCGCCGGACCCGGACGCGCCGCGGGGCCGCCTGGCCGCCGATCCGCCTCGGCCTCCCCGGATCGACGCGTGGGCCGATGCCGAGGCGGCACGCCTGGAACCCACCCCGATCCGCGACGTCCCCGCCGACCGGCTGGCGCACGAACCCGATCCCGGCATGTTCCCGGGACTTGACGATGGGCTGGCCGACCGTCTGGAGCGCCTGCTCGATGCGGGGATCGCCGCGTCGGGCACGGGCACGGCGGTGAAGGGACCGCTCCCGGAGTTCGATCGCTCGCGGCTGCTGTCGTCGGCGACGCGGATCCTCGGCCGACGGGCATCGGTGCTGCGCGACCCGCTGACTGGCGTGTGGCGAGCGCGCTTCGCGACCGGCATCCCGTCGGAGGGTGCGGACGCCGCGGCGCCTGCCGATGCCTCGATGGAGATCCTGCCGAGCCGGACGCTGCAGACGCTCGAGCGCAGCATCCGTCAGCGCCCCGTCGGCACCGAATGGCTGCTGAGCGGCGAGATCGTGGTGGCGGGCGACCGCAACTACCTGCTGCTCACCCGTGCCGTGGAACCCCCGCGCGTGCGCTTCGAGTCGCCGTGAGCACATCGGCGCGGCGGAGTCCGCCGCTCAGCTCCAGTTGGCGAGCAGCAGCCCCAGGTCGACGCCATCGGTGATGCCGTTGGAGTTGAGGTCGCCGATGCCGGGCACGCCCCACGACGACAGCAGCAGGCCGAGATCGGCGCCATCGACGATGCCGTCGCCGTTGAGGTCGCCCGGGCCGCCACCGCTTCCCGGAGCCACCACCGCGCGCAGCGTGGCCTGGATCGAGTCGGTGCCCGATCCCGGGATCGCTTCGTCGCGCGTGGTGATGGTGGCCACCGCGACGTACTCGCCAGGCAAGAGACCGGCGGGGTCGAACCGGAAGGTGACCGAGGCCGCGCCACCGCCCACGTTGCTTCCGCCCTCGATGCCGACGAGCGAGAACGGCCCCGGGGTGATGCTCACGCCATCGACGTTGAGGAGCGACTGGTCGGCGCCGAAGCCGGCGTTGGCCACCGTCACCACCTCCTCGATCGCGTCGCCGTCGACCACCGCGTCGAGGAAGTCGACGGTGGTGTCATCGACGTCCGCGCCAATCGAGAACGACGGGTTGGACGGACGCACCACGCGCACCGACACGCTGAGCGCGGTCGACGGGTTCTGCACTCCTTGGTTTGCGCTGGTGACCGTGGCCGTCCCGGTGCGAAGCCCCACGGAGGCGGTGTTCACCGGCAGGTTGACCGTCGCGACCGCAGGCGAGAGCGGCGCGGTGCCGGAACCGCTGCCGGACAGGACGCCGGAGCCGACGGCGGAGTAGCCGAGCGGATCGATGCCCACCGCGAAGTCTCCCGGAGCGTCGTTGGCGACGCGCACCGGCACGGCGACGCCGGTGGCGCCCTGCACCACGCGGGCCGGGTACGCGCCGAGGGTCGCCACGCACCACGCCGGCATGCGCATCTCCAAGAGCACCGGAATGTGGTCGGCCGCGTCGTGCAGCGCGTTCGCCAATGCGTTCGAACGAGAGGACTGCCCGGGGTAGTACGAATTGGACCCCGCGTTGATGGCCAGGTTGTAGTGGTTGCCGTCGTTGCCGAACGCGCGGCAGGTGCCCGGGATCAGCGAGAGCCCCGCGCCATCGGCAAGCGCCGCGCTCGGAAGGATGAAGTCGAACCGGTCGTCCATGCCGCCGCCGACGAGGCCGCCCGCGACGATCGTGCGCGGGCTCTGGGAGTGAACGATCGCGCTGGCCGCGGTGTTCCAGTTGCCGGTGCCATAGGGATCCACCGCCATGGCGTTGCCCGGGGCGACGAACGCCTGATAGCCGGGCTCGGTGCTCGTGTAGAAGTTCATGTCCCCCATGTAGAGGACCTGGGCGCCCGCTCCGAAGGCATCCGCGTTGGCTCGAATCGCCAGCACGCCCGACTCGCGCTCGGCGACGTTGGAACTGCCGGTGCTGGCCTTGAGGTGCGAGCCGTACACCACGAACGTCGAGCCCGCCCCGGTGTAGCCGTTGAGGCGGAGCGTCCAGCGGTCGGTGTTGCGGCTGCCACCGGTGGCGATGTTGGCGTGCGTGCCCGGGACCTCGGAGAACCAGTCGCTGCGGTAGTACAGCGCCTTGGCGCCGGAGGCCGAGTCCTCCGTGCTGGTGCTGGTGAAGGTCGCCCGGGCGTACGTCACGCCGGCCGGGGCGGCGGCCGCGACGATGCCATCGAGGGCCACGATGTCGGAGTTGCGAACCTCGACGAAGACGAACAGGCCCACGGGCACCGCGAAGCCAGGACGGTCGTCCGCGTGCATCGCCGACAGCACGGTGCGCAGCGCGGTCTGGTCGCCGCGAAGCCCCACCACGTTGTAGGTCGCCACGCGCACCTGTCCGTGGGACAGCGAAGCCAACAGCGCCGCGGCGAGCGCGGCGAACCCATGCGCCCTCCGTCCGAGAACGTTGATCATGGAAGGTCGCATGTGGAGGTCACGATATCCCCCTTTCTACGGCACACAAGCCCGATTGTTCAGAGTTCCGCGGAGTAGGCTTCGCCTCCCGCGCGCCCGGCGCGCCAAGGTCCCGGAACGAACCGGGACCCTTTCCAACGCAGGACCCCGCCATGCGATTCACCCCCATCCACGCCGCCGTCGCCGCGCTGTCGATCGCCTTCTCCGCCGTCGCCCAGCAGGTGTCGCCGGAGATCTTCGTGCTGCCCAACGGCATGAAGTTCCTCCTGGTGCCACGTCACGACCAGCCGAACACCATCGCCGCCGGCTGGCTCGCCAAGGTCGGTTCGGTGAACGAGCGCCCGGGCATCACCGGCATCAGCCACTTCTTCGAGCACATGATGTTCAAGGGCACCGACACCATCGGTACCCGCGCACCGCAGCGCGACGCCGAGTACCGCGCCCGCCAGAAGATGCTCCGCGACCGGATCAACGAGCTGACGTGGACCGAGCAGTACGACCGGTTCCGCAAGGGCGAGATCAACGACGCCTGGGATCCGAAGAACGACACCCCCGAGCTGGCGCGCCTGCGCGCGGACCTCCGCGCCATGATGGACGAGCAGCAGGGCAAGGCCGGCGAAGCGGACATCAAGACGCTCGAGGCCGAGCTGGCCAAGTGCGACGAGGCGACCCCGGCGGGCAAGCAGCGCGCCGAGGACATCCGCAAGCAGGTGGCGGCGCTGCGCGAGCAGCAGAAGTCGCTGGCGACGATCGTGAAGGATGAGTTCGACCAGGTCTATACGAAGGCCGGCGGTACGGGCATGAACGCCTTCACGAGCTACGACCTGACCTTCTACTTCATCAACGTGCCCAGCAACAAGTTCGAGCTGTGGGCGTGGATGGAGAGCGACCGGCTCGACGGCAGCGTGTTCCGCGAGTTCTACAGCGAGCGCGACGTGGTCCACGAGGAGCGCCGGCTCCGTACCGAGAGCACGCCGACTGGCGTGTTCCAGGAGCAGTTCGAGAGCATGTTCTGGATGGCGAGCCCGTATTCGTGGCCCGTGATCGGCTGGCCGAGCGACCTCAACAGCTACACGATCGAGGAAGCCCGCAAGTACTGGGACATCTACTACCGCCCGAACAACCTGGTGGGCATCATCGTCGGCGACTTCGACCCCGCCGAGGCGCGCGCCACCATCACCCGCTACTTCAGCCGGCTCGAGCCCGGGGCCGCCCCACCGCCGCCCGTCGTCACCATCGAGACCGAGCAGCGCGCGGAGATGCGCATGTACGCGGAGGCGGAGGCGCAGCCGCAGGTCGAGGTGCGCTACCACACCGTGCCGTTCCAGCACCGCGACTCGTACGCGCTGGACGTGATGGCCTCGGTGCTCAACGGCCGCACCGGCCGCCTCTACAAGAGCATGGTGGAGGGTTCGCAGGTGGCCAGCTCGGCGCGCGCCGCGCAGGACTCCCGCAAGTACGCGGGGCTCTTCAGCTTCGAAGCCGAGACCAAGGGCGACGCCACCCCGGAGAAGCTCGAGGAGGGCTGGTACGCCGAGCTCGAGCGCCTGCAGAAGGAGCCCGTCGGCGCCGAGGAGCTGCAGAAGGTGAAGAACCAGGCGATGGCCGACAGCTACCGCCGCCTGCAGAACAACTTCTTCCTGATGATCCAGCTTGCGTATGCCGAGGCACTGGGCGACTGGAGCGAGATCAACGCCGAGAGCGCCAAGATCCAGGCGGTGACCGCGGAGGACATCCAGCGGGTGGCCAAGCAGTACTTCGGCCGCGAGAACCGCTCGGTGGCCGTGTACACGCGCAAGGCCGGCGCCGAGGAATCGCCGGATCCGGAACTCGCCGCGCTTCCCGCCCCCATGCAGGGCATGGCGCGCCAGGCCGCCAAGAAGATCGCCGAGGAAGTGGACGCTGCCAAGCTGAAGGAGGGTCTGGCGCAGATGGACGCGCAGGCCGCCCAGGCCCCGCCGCAGATGGCCCCGCTCATGGACTACCTCCGCCGCCGGATGGCCACGCGCATCGACGAACTCGAGAAGGCCGGCAAGTGAATCCCGCCGCCGCGACCCAAGGACCAACGATGAACACCCACGGATCGACCCTTCTGTCCACCGCGCGCCTCGCCGGCGCCGCGCTTGCCGCACTCGCCACGATCGCCGGCTGCGAGACCGCGCCCAAGGCCACCGCCACGGAACCGACCGCCGCCACCTCGGCCGCGGCACCCGGGGCGCCCGCCGATGCCGGATCCGCCGCCGCGCCGGCCGCCGCGCCCAAGGCCGCGGACGCGACGCCTGCGCCGGCCGCACCCGCGGCGTGGGTGTCGGACCGATCCGCCGCGCTGCCGCCGCGCCCGGAAGACCTGTCCTTCCGTGCGCTGGACTTCACGCCCCCCACGGCGAAGGACTTCCGCCGCACGCTGGCGGACGGCACCCCGGTGTACATGGCCCCCAGCAAGGAGTTCCCGCTGGTCACGCTGACGCTCACCTTCAAGGGCGGACCGTGGATGGACCCCAAGGAGATCCCCGGCCTGACCGCCGCGATGGCGGCCATGATGCGCACGGGCGGCACGACCTCGGTGCCACCGGCTGAGCTCGACGAGAAGCTCGACTTCCTGGCCACCAACGCGTCGGTGGGCGCCGGCGGCATCGCCGTGACGGCATCGATGAACTGCCTGGCGTCGAACCTCGACGACAGCATGAAGCTCTTCTTCGACATCCTGCGGAATCCCGGCTTCGACCAGTCGAGGCTGGACATCATGCGGGGCCAGGCGGTGGAGGGCATGAAGCAGCGCAACGACGACGCCGGCGCGATCGCCGGACGCGAGTGGCGCTACCTGATGTACGGCGAAGAGAGCTTCGAGAGCCAGCAGGCCACCAAGGACGGCTGGGACGCCATCACGCCGGACCGGCTGCGCGCCCAGCACGCCCGCATCGTGCACCCCGGCAACGTGATCATCTCGGTGACCGGCGACTTCGACCCCGACGACATGATGCGCCGGCTCTCCGCGGCGATGGATGGCTGGGCCAAGGGCGAGATGGCGCCGAATCCGCCTGCCCCCACCGCGTCGTTCACGCCCGGCGTGTACCACGTGGCCAAGGACATCCCGCAGGGCAAGGTGCGCGTCGGCCGCCGCAGCCTGCAGCGCGACGACCCCGACTACTTCGCCTGCGAGGTCATGAACGAGATCCTCGGCGGCGGTGGTTTCACCAGCCGGCTGATGAAGAACATCCGCTCCAATGAGGGCCTGGCCTACAGCGTGGGCTCGCAGTTCGGCGCGGGCACGTACTACCCCGGCCTCTTCGCCGGCGCGTTCGAGTCGAAGAACCCCACGGTTGCGCTGGCAATCAAGCTGATGCGCGAGGAGTTCCGCCGCATGCAGGACGCCCCGGTGTCCGCGGAGGAGCTGGAGGTCGCCAAGCGCAGCTTCGTGGAGTCGTTCCCCAGCCAGTTCTCGAGCAAGGACGCCACGCTCGGCATCCTGGTCTCAGACGAGTGGACCGGGCGCGACCCGGAGTACTGGCAGAAGTACCGCGACAACATCCAGAAGGTGACGGTGGAGGACGTGCAGCGCGTCGCGCGCAAGTACCTCGACTTCGACTCGATGGCCGTGTTGGTCGTCGGCAAGTGGGAGGACATCGCCCCGGGAGACCAGGCCGGCCGAGCCAGCATGAACGACTTCTGGCAGGGCAAGCGCACTGAGGTCCCGCTGCGCGACCCCCTCACGATGCGCCCGATGGGCACCGCCGTCCCGGCCGACGCCTCCCCGGCACCGGTCGGAGGTCGCTGACGGAGCCTGCGCCCATGCACCGCGCCGCACCCGAGCCCACCGCGCACGCCGCGCCCGCACCCGCGGGCCGGCGGCACGCACGGCCGTTCCGCGACGCGGCGCTCGAGCCGATCGCCCGAAAGGTGGATGCTGGCATCCGGCTCGATGCCGGGGAGGGGGCCACGCTGTTCGCCACCCCGGACATCCACGGCGTCCTCCGCATGGCGGACGCCGTGCGGCGGAGACTGCACGGCACGGCCGCGTACTACAACATCAACCGTCACCTCAACTACTCCAACGTGTGCGCGCTGAGCTGCAGCTTCTGCGCGTTCCACCGCAAGAAGGGTGACGAGGGCGCCTACGAGCACGGCATCGAGGACATCCGCGCCGAGGCGCGCAAGGCCCGCGATGCCGGGGCCACCGAGATGCACATCGTGGGCGGGCTGCACCCGTGGCTGCCCTTCCAGTACTACCTCGACATGCTCTCGGCGATCCGCGAGGAGGCGCCGGCGCTCCACGTCAAGGCGTTCACCGCGGTGGAGATCGTGCACCTGCAGCGGATCTCCAAGCGTGGTGCCGCCGGGTTCGAGGGAATCAAGGATGTCCTGCGCGACCTGATGGCGGCCGGGCTCGGGAGCCTGCCGGGCGGCGGTGCCGAGGTCTTCGACGACCGCGTCCACGACGAGGCCTTCAAGGGGAAGATCCGCAGCGACCAGTGGCTCGACGTCCACCGCGCCGCGCACGAGCTGGGGCTCAACTCGAACGCCACCATGCTCTACGGGCACATTGAGTCCCGTTCGGAGCGCCTGCACCACATGGAACTGCTGCGCACGCAGCAGGACCGCACGCTGGCCTCGTGGGCGGACACTCAGGGAATCCGCAAGGGACCGGCGGGCGAGGTCGTGCTGACCGGGGCCGATGCCCTCTACCCGCGTGAGCGCCTACCGATGACCGGCGCTGCGGGCCTGGCCACGGGCTACTTCCAGACGATCATCCCCCTGCCGTTCTTCCCGAACGCCAGCGCGCTCGAGCGCCTGCCGGGACCCACCGGGCTCGAGAACCTGCGCACCCTGGCCGTCGCCCGGCTGATGCTCGACAACTTCCCGCACGTGAAGGCGTTCTGGATCATGCAGACGCTGTCGATGGCGCAGCTGGAGCTGCAGGCGGGCGCAGACGACATCGACGGCACGGTGGTCTGGTACGACATCACCAAGGCGGTCGGCGAAGGCAACCATCAGGAGACCTCCGTGGCGGACCTGGTGCGCGCGATCCGCGAGGCGGGTTTCGCTCCCATCGAGCGCGACACGCTGTATCGACGGGTGGAGCGCGACGGCGCAAACTGGCGCCTGGCCAACGCCTAGGCGCGCCGCCGGGACAGCGCGGCGCGCCGCCGTTGCCTCATCGGCGCAGCGTCCATCCCAGTTCAGGCATCTTGAGCACGCGTGCCGCCGCGACGAAGGCCACCATGCCGACGCCGGCGAGCACCATGAGCGCGCCCACGTCCCACGTCCAGCCCTGACGCCCCGAGAAGGCGAGCCCCGCCGGCACCGCGACCGCGGCCATCGCTACCGATGCACCGATGGTCCGGCCGAAGCCAGCCAGCGTCTCGCGATCGACCACGGGACCGAGCCGACGCCGCAGGAGCATCGCGAGCACGGTCACCTGGACCATCGCGCACACGGCGGTCGAGAGCGCCAGCCCGCCGACGCGCAGCGGCGTCCAGATGAGCACCATGTTGAGGGCGAAGTTGAGTCCAACCATCCACAGGCTGACGCGCACGGGCGTCGCCGAGTCGCCGAGCGCATAGAACGCGCGCGTGGCCAGCTGCTGCAGCGCATACGCCCACACGGCGGGCGCGTACATCGCCAGCAGGAACGCCACCATCCCGACGTCCGCCTCGGAGAAGCGGCCACCGCCGTACACCGCCGCAGCCAGCGGCTCGCGCACGATCACCAGCCCGACGCTTGCCGGGAATCCCACGAAGAAGGAGAGCCTCAGGCCTCGGCGCAGCGTCTCGATGAACTCCGCGGGACGGTCGGACTCGCGGGCCAGTGCCGGGAAGATCGCCGTGGCCATCGACACGCCGAACACGCCGAGCGGAAACTCGTACAGCCGCTGCGCGTAAGTGAGCCAAGTGAGGCTGCCCTCGGCCAGCGGGAAGTCGATGCCCATGATCGTGGGCCCCACCATGGTGCGCCAGCTGGCAACCAGGCTGTCCACGAAGGTGTTCAGCTGGAAGACCCCGAGCCCCACGAGCATCGGCAGCGTGCGCATCACCACATCGCGCAGGTGCGCGCGATCGTGACCGAGCCGCAGCCGGAACGGGATGCCGTGCGCGCGCAAGGCCCAGAGGTTCCACGCCAACTGGACGGCGCCCGCGACCATCACGCCCCAGGCCACGCGCTCCACGTGCGCGCGATCTCCCATGGCTGGCCCCCACCCGAGATCCTCCCACCATCCGCTGCCGACGAATGCCGCGGCCATGATGCCCAGGTTCAGGATGATCGGCGAAGCCGCGGTCGGGCCGAACCGGCCATGGGTCTGGAGCATCGCCCCCACCAGCGCCACCAGGCACACCAGCGGCATGTACGGCAGCATGATCATCAGCAGGCGTAGCCCGAACGCGGACGGCGGATCGGTCTCGAGCAGTGCGTACAGCGCCACTTCGCCGACGATGGTGATGCCCGAGAGCAGCACCGACACCAGCGCGAGCATGGTGCCCGCGAAGCGGCGCGCCACCTCGGGCTCATCGCGGTCGAGGCGCGCGTACACCGGCAGGAACGACGCCGTGAGCGCTCCCTCGCCGAACAGCCGGCGAAACAGGTTCGGGACCTGGAACGCGAAGTTGAAGGCGTCGAGCAGCGGGCCCGCCCCGAAGGCGCGCGCCAGCAGTGCATCGCGACCGAACCCGGTCACGCGACTGATGAGGGTCAGCGCGGTGAAGGTGCGAGCGTGGCGTTCGAATCCTCGGCCCATGGCGCGTCCCGCGGCGGGATCGGCGCGGTTACCTTGTATCGGACAGATGCGCCCTACGCCCCCAGCGTCCCGCCGACCGACCGACCTCGCCCGCCGCGCGTTCGTGGGCTTCCCGCTGGCCGTGCTGTTCGCGGTGGCGATGGCTGGCCCCGCGGGATGCGCCTCGGAACCGACCTCGGTGCTGCAGAGCGACCTCCCCCAGGTGCCGGGGATGGTGCCGCGCGAGTCCTCCCGCATCCGCCAGGAGGGCGGGCGCGTGACCGGGGGCCAGTTCGACTACAAGGGCAACGTGGAGAACACCCGGCTGCGTGCGCGGGAGACCCGCGCCCGGTTCGAGGAGAGCGGCTGGAAGCTGCACTCCGAGACGCTGACGCCGGCCACGGCGATCCTCGAGTTCCGCAAGGACGAGCGCGCCGTGACCGTGGAGATCGTCCGGAACCAGTTGCAGCCGAGGATGTCCACCGCGGTCATGCGGGTGTGGATCCGCGAGTGAGCATCGATCGCACCGTCTCGGCGGCGCGCAGGCCGCTGCGGTAGGCGCCGTCGATCGACGCGTCCGTGACGTGATCGCCGGCAACCACCAGGCCATCGTCGAGTTCCGGCGCCGGGCGCCGGGCCAGGTCGGCGGGATGCTGCCTCGGGAGCGCGCGCACCACCCGGTCGGTGCGCAGGAGGTGCCATCCACGCATCGCCCCCGCGCCGAACCAACGCTCCATCTGCGCCACCACGCGCGACACCAGCACCGTGGCCGATTCCGACTGCCAGCGGGGGTCGACCAGGTTGAGGCTCACCAGGGCCTGCCCATGCGGCGCATACTCGGGCGCCGCAGCAGTCATGCATGCCGCGTGGTTGACGGGGCCATCGCCAGTCCCGTCGAGGAAGAGGATCGGTTCGCGCATCGCGTTCGGCACGCGATCCGCGGCGCAGGCCCAGTGCATGGTGGCGGTGGACTGCCAGGCTCGGTCCGGCACGCGCTCGTCCAGCGCATGCGCCGAAGCCATGTCGGTGGCAAGCACCACCGCGGCGAACTCGTGGTCCGTGCCGTCGGCGGTCCGCACACGCATGCGTCCGCCGCGGCGCGCCACCGCACCGACGCGGGTTCCCAGGTGGATGCGCGATGCCGGAAGCGAGGCGGCGAGCTGCAGCGGAAGTTCGCCCATGCCGAGCGCCGGAACCGCCGCATCGCCCCGGGCGAAGTTGGCGAACGTGAACCGGAACTGGCTGGCGTCGGTCCGGAGCGATCGATCCAGGAATACCCCGCCGAAGAAGCTGCGCAGGAATCCGTCCACGGTGCCGATGCCGAGATCCATGCGCCGGAGCAGGTCCTCGGTGGTGCCCTCCGACGGGCCCGGCTCGTCGGCCGTGCTGCGCATGGCGGCGAGCGCCATCGGGGCCAGCCGCGCCAGGTCGAGCGCCTGCGACGGTCTGGAGAGCACGGCGCGCGCCGCGGCAACCGGATGGCGAAGCGGGTGGCTGATGCGACCGAAGCCGCGACCATCGAACACCATCGCACCTGGTACGAAGGCCCGCAGCCGCAGCGCGGGCTCGTCGATCGCCTCGCCCACGTTGCGATACGCGGTCAGGTAGACCTGGAAGCCACGGTCGAGGCGGAAGCCATCGACCAGGTCGGTGCGCACCCGCCCGCCGAGGCGATCCGAGCACTCGAAGAGCGCCCAGTCCATCCCTGCCGCCTCCAGCGAGCGTGCGCAGGCGATGCCCGCCATGCCGCCGCCGATGATCGCCGTCCGTCCCATGGGCCGGGAGTCTAGGGCTGCGCTGCGGGCGGCATGCGCACGAACGCTTCCCCGCAATCGGGGCATGTCCCGGTGCCCCGCTCGTCCGAGGTCGCGCGCAGGTCGTAGCCGCATCGCAGGCAGGTGGCCCCAGCCGCGTCCTGCGCCGACGCGACCGCCGTACGGCAGCGGCGGAGGGTCCACGCCCCGACCAGCGCGACCCCGGTGACGTCGAGCAGCACGCGACCGTCGGGGGGAAGCAGGTTGACCCACGTGTCGAACCGGAGCACCAGCGCAGACCGCGTGCGCAGCGCCGTGAGCAGCGCGATGGCCGAGAAGTTGAGAACGATGATCGCGGCGAGTCCGAGCACCACCGGCATCGCGCACCGGCGCAGCTCCACGTCGCCGCCGACGCCTGCCACCGGCGCCCAGTCCGAGGCTCGCCGCGGAGCGCCGCACGCCTCGCATGGTGCGTCCGCGGCCGCACCGCGCGCCGGCACGCATCCGCAGCGCAGGCATGGGCGCTCGGCGCTGAGCCGACGCAGTCGGCCGCGGATCCCGGTCTCGAGCAGCGCGTGGGCGGCGACGCCCGCCCCCAGGACGCCGCCGATGAACCCGTACTGCCATGGCAGCGGTCCCTTGCGGATGAACCACGAATCAATCAGCACGCCGAGCGGCGCTCCGGCGGCCGCGCCCAGCGCCGCTGCGGTGCCGATGTGGAGCCACGCCGTCGGCGCCGCCAGCAGGGAGTCGAGCGCACACGCGCGGCGCGCGCTGAGCAACCGAGCGAACCCGCCGGCCACGCCCACCGGCCCGAGCGCCCAGATCAGCGCGGTCGCCAAGGTGATGCCGATGAGGTCGGCCAGCCAATCCTCGAGGTCGGCGAAACGGCCGAGCCCAGGGATCGCCTGAGACAGTTCATCGAGGACCGACCAGGCGACCATCACCGTGGCCATCTTCCATGGTCGCCCCAGCCATCCCGTGCGCCAGAGGAGGAGCGACAGCACACCGAAGCACAGGGCATGTCCAAACTTGTCGATCGGGCTGCCTGCCGCGGAGAGGTCGAGCTTGGGCCAGTGCGTCCCCACGAAGGCCACGGCCGCCGCCGCCACGAAGACGGCCCGGGCGTTCCGGCGCGCGCGCGCCGAGGGCGAGTCCGGGGACATCGTGCGACCGTCCGAAGCCGTCACAGGCTGAGTCCGCCGGAGCGGAGCGACCGGGTTCGCGCGGCGGATCGCGACGAGGCCGCCGCGCGCCCCGTGGTGGAACGTCCGGCCCCGGTGGGCCGGGCGACCTTCGTTCGACGCGCGGAGGCGCGCGCGGCGGTGGACGACCGGCTGGCGGCTGCTTTCGGCTTCGACTTGGGCTTCGACTTGGGCTTCGACTTGG
>JBJOIF010000196.1:0-10218 GCA_046047335.1 Planctomycetota bacterium
CAGGTGCCGGTGATCGACAAGATCATCGTCAACACCGGCGTCGGCAAGCAGCTTGAGAACCAGAAGCTGAAGCCCGAGATCCGCGACACCGTCATCGACACCTACCGCCGCATCACCGGCCAGAAGCCCGTGATGACCCTGGCCAAGAAGAGCGTGTCGAACTTCAAGGTGCGCGAGGGCGCCCCGAGCGGCTTCATGGTCACCCTGCGGCGTGATCGCATGTGGTCCTTCATGGACCGCATGATCAACCTCGCCATCCCCCGCATCAAGGACTTCCGGGGCGTGAGCGACCGGTCGTTCGACAAGGGCGGCTCCTGGAGCTTCGGCCTCAGCGAGCAGGCCGTGTGGCCGGAAGTCAACATGGCCAGCGTGAGCTTCTCGCATGGCATGAACATCACCGTGGTCTTCCGCAACAGCACCCCGAAGATGAGCCGCTTCGCGCTCGCCGAGCTGGGCATGCCGTTCGAGAAGCCCGAGGACCGCAAGAAGAAGTGAATCCTGCCGGCGCCGAGGCGCCGTCACCCGAACGAAGAGACCCAGAAGGACCCACCCGATGGCAAGCAAGCGCGTCTTCGCCAAGATGAAGCGGAAGCCGAAGTTCTCCACCCGCGACAAGCTCCGGTGCGAGATCACCGGCCGCAGCCGCGGCAACTACCGCAAGTTCCGCATCTGCCGCCAGATGCTCAGGGAGCTGGCCCTGCAGGGCATGATCCCCGGCATGCGCAAGGCGTCCTGGTGACGCGCACCCAACCCACGGACCAAGAAGGAGCCGAACATGGCGCTTCATGACCTCACTGCTGACATGCTCACCCGCATCCGCAACGCCTGCCGCACGCGGGCGAAGCAGGTGCTCGTCCTGAACAACAAGCTCAACCGCGGTGTGGCCGGAGTGCTCGCCAAGGAGGGCTACATCCGCGGCTTCGAGGTGATCGAGGACGGGCGCCAGGGCCTGATCCGCGTCGACCTCAAGTACGGCCCGCGCGGCGAGAACCTGATCCATTCGGTGGAGCGGGTCTCCCGCACCGGATGCCGCGTGTACCGCAGCGTCGAGGAGCTGCCGAGCCCGATGTCGGGCCTCGGCATCGCCATCGTCTCCACCAGCTACGGCGTGATGAGCGACCGCGAATGCCGCGCCAAGCGCGTCGGCGGCGAGGTCGTGGCCACCGTCGGCTGACCACGAGCAACGAGCGCAACGAGCAAGGAACCACAGCCATGTCCCGCATCGCACGCAAGCCAGTCTCCATCCCCGCCGGCGTCAAGGTGGCCGTCAACGCCGCCGCGCGCACGGTCAACTTCGAGGGCCCGAAGGGCAAGCTCTCCCTGACCTATCGGCCTGAGGTCGGCGTCAAGGTCGAGGGCTCCGAGGTTCAGGTGACCATGGATCCGCAGGTCGCCGAGCAGGGCGGTCGTCCGTTCTGGGGCACCACCCGCGCGCTGATCGCCACGAGCGTCGAGGGCGTCCTCAAGGGGTACGAGCGGAAGCTCGAGATCGTCGGCGTCGGTTGGGGCGCCAAGATCCAGGGCAAGAAGCTCGTGCTGACCGTCGGCTTCGCCAACACCCGCGAGGTGCCGATCCCGGACGGGGTCAAGGTCGAGGTGAACCAGACCATGGTCACCGTGAGCGGTCCCGACAAGCAGGCCGTCGGCCAGTTCGCCTCCGCCTGCCGGGCGATGCGCAAGCCCGAGCCCTACAACGGCAAGGGCGTGAAGTACGTCGAGGAAGTCATTCAGCGCAAGCAGGGCAAGGCGTTCGGCTCCTGAGGCCGAACCGCATTCCACAGCCGACCCAGAGCACCACCCGGAGCACCACCATGGACAAGTGCATCGCCAAGACCCAACGCCGCATCCGCCGCAAGCGCGGCATGCGCAAGACGATGTCGGGCACGCCCTCGCGGCCGCGCCTCAGCGTCTTCCGTTCCCTGCAGCACATCTACGCCCAGGTCATCGACGACCTGGCCGGACGCACGGTCGCCTCGGCCAGTTCGCTGGACGTGGACGCGGTGGCGCGCAAGGGCGGCAACATCGAGGCCGCCAAGGCCATCGGGAAGGCACTCGCCGAGCGGGCCTCGAAGGCCGGCGTCAGCGAGGTGGTCTTCGATCGCAATGGATTCCGTTACCACGGTCGCGTGAAGGCGATCGCCGAGGGCGCCCGCGAGGGCGGCCTGCGGTTCTGACCCACGCAGCCAACGACGAACAGACGAACACAGGAACGCCGACCAATGGCCGAACTCATCGACGAATCAGGAAGCATCGAGTCCACCACCGTGGGCGTCTACCGCACGAGCTCCACGGTGGCCGGTGGCCGCCGCTTCAGCTTTGCCGCCATGGTGGTGGTGGGCGACAAGCAGGGCCGCATCGGCGTGGGCTACGCCAAGAGCAACCAGGTCCCGCAGGCCGTGGAGAAGGCGCAGAAGGAAGGCCGTCGCAAGATGGCCGGCTACCCGCTGATGCGCAAGACCCTGCCGCATGCCGTGGAGGGTCACTTCGGTGCCTCCAAGGTGCGCCTGCTGCCGGCCACGCCCGGAACCGGCGTCCTCGCCGGCGCGGCTGTCCGTGCTGTCCTCGAGATGCTCGGGGTGCAGGACTGCCTCACCAAGAGCTACGGCTCCACGAACCCGAAGAACCTCGTGAAGGCCACCCTGAACGCCCTGGAGCAGCTGCAGACGCGCGAGCGCGTCGAGGCACTCCGCGGCGTCGAGATCGGGGCGACGCCGGTTGAGGCGGCGGTCGAGCGCGGCCTGGCAGCCATGCCTCAGGTGCGCACCGGCGAGAAGATGCAGGCCCCGAAGAACACCCTCGGCGACGAGCGCCGTCGCGGCGGTCGCGGCGGCCCCCGTGGCCCGCGCCGCGGCTTCGAGGAGTCGGCTCCCGCAGCGGCCCCGGCGGCCGCTCCGGCAGCGCCCGCAGCACCCGCGCCGGAGGCGCCATCGGCCGGTTGACGGCCCCATCGCAGTCCCCCTGATCGAACACGAACCACACTGAAGGCAAGGGAGATCTCCCGCCATGATGATTCATGACATCACCAAGGTCGTCGGCAAGCACCGCCCCCGCAAGCGCGTTGGACGCGGCGAAGGCAGCGGCATCGGCGGCACGAGCACGCGCGGCCACAAGGGCGCCAAGAGCCGCGCCGGCTGGACCAGCCGGCCGGGCTACCAGGGCGGCGCCACGCCGTTCATGCGCCGCTTCCCGAAGCGCGGCTTCAAGAACAACTTCCGCACCTTGTTCCACGTGGTCAATGTCCAGGTGCTCGAGAAGCACTTCGACGCCGGCGCCACCGTCGAGATCGCCGCGCTCGCGAAGCTGGGCCTGGTGCCCGACGCGACGCTGCCGCTCAAGGTGCTGGGCCATGGCGATATCGCCAAGAAGCTGACCGTGGTGGCGGCCAAGTTCTCCGCCACCGCCAAGGAGAAGATCGAGAAGGCCGGAGGCACGGCGACCGTCGCGGGCTGACCCCCGCGCCTCCCCGACCCCGTCGAACGCAGGAACCGATGCTCAAGGCATTCGCCAACATCTTCCGCATCCCCGAGCTGCGCAACCGCGTGATGTTCACGCTGGGCGTGCTGGCGATCTACCGGATCGGCTTCTGGATCCCGGTGGTGGGCGTCGACCAGTCCGCGCTCGTCGAGGCGGCCAAGACGGCGGCCTCCAACGAGACCGGCTTTGGCCGGCTGCTGCAGTTTGCGAGCATCTTCTCCGGCGGGTCGCTGGGGCAGAGCACGATCTTCGGCCTGGGCATCATGCCGTACATCACGGCATCGATCATCTTCCAGCTGGTGCAGGCGGTTTACCCGCCGCTCCAGGAGATCAAGAAGGAAGGGATCGCCGGGCAGCAGAAGATCATGGAGTGGACGCGGTACCTCACCGTGGGTCTCTGCGTGGTCCAGGGCTACATCTGGCTCAACTACCTGCGCGGGTCCAACCTCGTGCAGCCGATGTTCCTGCAGAGCGCGCCCAACATGGCGATCTTCTTCGTGGTGGGCATCGCCACGCTGACCGCCGGCAGCCTGTTCCTGATGTGGCTGGGCGAGCAGGTCGACAAGTACGGGATCGGCAACGGCGTCTCCATCATCCTGACCGCCGGCATCCTCAGCCGCATGCCGAACGCGATCGGCTGGGTGGCGCAGAACTTCGATCCGCGCCAGGGCGCCGAGCCCGGCAAGATCGGCATCGCCGGGCTGGCCGTGCTGATCGCAAGTTTCGTCGCCATCACGGCGGGCGCCGTGCTGATGACCGTCGCCACCCGACGGATCCCGATCCAGCAGGCCAAGCACACCCGCGGCCGCAAGGTCTACGGCGGGCAGAAGCACTTCCTGCCGCTGCGCGTGAACCATTCCGGCGTGATGCCGATCATCTTCGCGAGCTCGCTGATGATCTTCCCGTCGGCGATCTGCGGAGCCATCGACAACGCCACGGCGCAGGATTCCTCGCTCAAGGGCCTAACCCTGTTCCTGGCCCGCGAGACGCAGATCGGCACCTTCCCGTACATCGTCGGGGAGATCGCCCTCATCTACTTCTTCGCGTACTTCTGGACCACCGTCCAGATGAGCCCGGACGACATGGCCAAGCAGCTGAAGGAGCACGGATCCTTCATCCCGGGCCTGCGCCCCGGCGCGCGCACCAGCGAGTACCTGTCCACGGTGCTGTCGCGCATCACCTACGTCGGTGCCGGGTTCCTGGCGCTGATCGCCGTGATCCCGACCCTGGTGACCAACGCGATGGGCATCCCCTTCGAGGTGGCGCAGTTCCTCGGCGGCACTGGCCTCCTGATCGTGGTGTCCGTCGGACTCGACCTGATCCAGCGTCTCGAGGCCAACCTCGTGATGCGCAACTACGCCGGATTCCTGGGGCAGGGCGCCGACCCCCGCGGCAGCCGCATCCGGAGCGCCACCTGACGATGTCCGACGCCGCCGCCATCATCGCCCCCGGCCGGAGCGCGCGCGAGCGCCGCACGGGCGCGATCGCACTGCGGTCGGCGTCCGAGGTCGAGGCCATCGAGCGCGCCGGTGCCGCGGTCGCGTCCGCCCTCGAGGCGGCCGAGACGTCGGTCCGTGCCGGAGTGACCACGCGCGACGTCGACGCGGCCGTTCGAGCCGCGCTCCGTGCTGCCGGTGCCGACGCGCCGTTCCTTGGGTACCCGAATCCCGCGGGCGGCATGCCTTTCCCGGCGGCCTGCTGCACCAGCATCGGCAACGAAGTCGTCCACGGCATCCCGGGCGACCGGGTCCTGCGCGCGGGTGACCTGCTGACCATCGACGTCGGCGCCCGCATCGATGGATGGTGCGCCGACGCCGCGATCACCGTCCAGGTGCCGGGCGGTGCGACCGCCGATGCTTGCGCCAACTTCGTGGCCGACGCGTGGGAGGTGCTGCACGCCGGCATCGCGCTCATGCAGCCCGGCCAGCGGTGGAGCGACGTGGCGGACCGCATGCAGCGCCTGGCCGTCAGCCGGGGGCACGGCATGGTCGACGGTTGGCACGGTCACGGCGTGGGCCGCGACGTCCACGAGGCGCCGAATGCGCCGTCCGTGGTGTCCGCCGGTCTCCGCACCGACCGTGACTTCACCCTGATGCCGGGCATGGTGCTCGCCGTCGAGCCGATCCTCGTGATGGGCGCCCGCGGAACCATCGACGCGTGCGGCAACGCCGTGTGCGTTCCCACCCGGGTCGCCGCCGACGGCTGGACCGTTGAGGTCGCCGACGGACTGGTGGCCGCGCACGTCGAGCACACCGTGGCGGTCACCCGTCGCGGACCCCGAATCCTCACCCGCCGCGCGCCGTCGCGCGTCACCGAACGAACCAGCACCCCCAACGACGGAGGCCGCAGCCTCGCCGGCTGATCGAACCACATGGCGAAGGAAGACAAGATCACGCTCGATGCCGAGGTCGTGGAGGCCCTCCCGGACGCGATGTTCCGGGTCAAGCTCCAGAACAACCAGGAGATCCTGGCCTACGTCAGCGGCAAGATGCGCAAGTTCTTCATCCGCATCCTGCCCGGCGACAAGGTCACCATCGAGCTCAGTCCCTACGACATGACCAAGGGCCGCATCGTCTACCGATTCTGAACATGGGCCGCGCCGACGCGGCCACCACCACCGACCACACCGAACGCGAGGAAACGCCATGAAGGTCCGCAGCAGCATCAAGCGACGCACCATGGATTGCCAGATCGTCGTCCGCAAGGGCAAGCGATTCGTCATCAACAAGAAGAACCCGCGCCTGAAGCAGCGGCAGGGCTGACGCCCGCCGCCCGGCGCCCCACCGAACTAGACCACCCAACGAGGAACGCACCATGCCCCGCATCGCCGGCATCGACATCCCCGAGAAGAAGAAGATCCGCTTCTCGCTCCGCTACATCTACGGCATCGGACCGAAGGTGTCCGACGACATCCTGACCAAGTGCGGCATCGACGGCGAGCGCCGTGCGAACACGCTCGACGACAAGGAACTTGCCGCGATCGCCGCCGAGATCGACGCCAACCACCCGGTGGAGGGCGCCCTGCGCCGGCAAGTCCAGCAGGACATCCAGCGGCTGAAGGACACCAAGAGCTACCGCGGCGAACGGCATCGCAAGAACCTGCCCGCCCGCGGCCAGCGCACCCGCACCAACGCCCGCACCCGCAAGGGCCGCAAGAAGACGGTGGCCGGCAAGAAGGGCGTGAAGGGCTGATCGCCCGTCGCGTCCGCACACTGACCGACCACCAAGGAGCACACCGCAATGGCCAGCAAGAAGAAGGTCCGCAAGAACGTCGTGAAGGGCGTGGTGCACGTCAACGCATCCTTCAACAACACGATGGTGACGATCACCGACGTCAACGGCGAGACGATCGCCTGGGACTCGGCCGGCAGCGTCGGCTTCAAGGGCGCCCGCAAGAGCACCCCGTTCGCGGCGAGCCGCGCGAGCGAGAAGGCCGCCGGCAAGGCGCGCCGCATGGGCCTCAAGGAGGTCGAGGTGCGCGTCAAGGGCCCCGGCCCGGGCCGCGAGAGCGCCGTCACCGCCCTCCAGGCCGCCGGCCTGAAGGTCACGCAGATCGAGGACTGCACGCCGATCCCGCACAACGGCTGCCGTCCGCCCAAGAAGCGCCGCGTCTGACGCGGCCATGAATCCGTCCCCCGCCACAGCAGGGGGGCACGGCCGGCTCCGGCAGCGGCCATGCCCACCCGATTCAGGCGGGGGGATCCTCATCAAGGGGAACCCGCGGGCCTGGCCCGCATCCCCGAGGTCCTGCCGGACCGTCACTCAGGAGATTCGACATGCACATTCGCTGGCGCGGGCTTGAACTGCCCTATCGCGTTGTCAAGGAAGAGCGTTCTGCCTCCGAGACGTTCGGTCGATTCACGGCCGAGCCGTTCGAGCGTGGCTTCGGCACCACCGTCGGCAACGGCCTGCGGCGCGTGCTGCTGTCGAGCCTCGAGGGCGCGGCGGTCACCAAGGTCAAGATCGCCGGTGTCACGCATGAGTTCTCCACGATGCCGGGCGTCCTTGAGGACGTGACGGACATCATCCTGAACATCAAGGGCCTGGTCATCAGCATGGACTCCGACTCCGACGAGCCGAAGACCATGCGTCTGTCCGCCGAGGGCCCCGGCGAGGTCACCGCCGAGCTCATCGAGGCCGACCCGTCGATCACGATCCACAACCAACAGAAGGTCATCGCGACCCTGACCGACAAGCGCGACTTTGCGGTCGAGTTCACGGTGCAGCGTGGCCGCGGCTACATGCCCGCGTCCGAGCAGCACAAGCGCGAGGAAGACCAGGTCCTGGGCGAGATCGCCGTCGACGCGATCTTCAGCCCGGTGCAGC
Organism: Planctomycetota bacterium; assembly: GCA_046047335.1. Taxonomy (GTDB): domain Bacteria; phylum Planctomycetota; class Phycisphaerae; order Phycisphaerales; family SM1A02; genus UBA966. The sequence continues at coordinate 7,801 of JBJOIF010000196.1, forward strand.
GCGTGCGCTACCGCGTCGAGGACACCCGCGTCGGCCAGCGGACCAACTATGACCGACTGGTGATGGACATCTGGACCAACGGCACCGTCACGCCGGATATGGCGATGGTCGAGGCCGCCAAGATCCTGCGCAAGCACCTCAACCCGTTCGTGCAGTACGACGCCATTGGCGCCGAGCGCGTGCCGGTGGAGATCGCGGCCGCCAACGACGCCGACCTGGAGCTCTTCCGCAAGCTCGCGATGCCGATCAGCGACCTGGACCTGAGCGTCCGGGCCAGCAACTGCCTCGAGGGCGGCAAGCTCCGCTTCGTCTGCGACATCGTCACCAAGACCGAGAATGACCTCCTGGAGCTGCGTGCCTTCGGTCGCACGAGCCTCCGTGAGGTGAAGAAGAAGCTCGAGGAAATGGAACTGGCGCTGGGCATGCCGCTCCCCGAGGGCTTCACGCCCCCGACGGGCGCCTGATCTCGCCGGACCGAAAGGAACATTGCCATGCGTCACCGTATTGCCGGATACCAGCTGAACGTCACGAAGGACCACCGCCGCGCCATGCTGCGCAACCTGGCGGCGGGCGTCTTCGAGCACGGCCAGATCACCACCACCATGCCCAAGGCGAAGGCGGTGCAGCCGTTCGTCGAGGAGCTGATCACCATCGCCAAGCGGGGCACCCTGGCGGCGCGGCGCGAGCTCACCTCGCGCCTCACCGACCGCAAGGTCTTCGCGTGGGTGGCCGACCCGAACACCCGCGAGGAGACCAAGGCCGCCCAGGCGCGCCTGTGGGAACTCCCCGCGGCGGACGAGGTCGAGTTCAACCGCTACGGCGAGGTCCGCAAGGCTCCCCGCCTGATCCAGCACGTGATGACCCGCGTCGCGCCCCTGTACAAGGATCGCGCGGGTGGCTACACGCGCATCGTCAAGCTCGACAAGCGTCGGGTGGGCGACGCCACCGACCTGGTGGTGCTCCAACTCATCGGAAACGAGGAGGGGCCGCAGGTCAAGGGACGGAAGTCCACGCGTCGCACCAACGCCGACAAGCGCACCGCCTTCGCCAAGAAGGCGCGCGAGAAGGCGGCCGCCGCGAAGGGCTGATCGCGCCGCTGCGGCGGCGAACTCAACGAGATTCCGTCCGGCGCACGCTCTCGTGGGCGTGTGCCGGACGTGTTTTTGCGTTGCGGTGACGAGCGCTCGACTTGGGCTCAGCGCCGCTTGGCCGGCGTGCGCGCCGACGACTTCTTGCCGGACGTCGGGGCGGCAGGGGGGCGAATCGACGGCACGGGCACCGTGATCCGTCGCGTGGCTGCCGGCTCCGCACGCTCCGAACCGCACAGGCAATGCCCAACCTCGCGCGGATCCAGCAGGTTCGTCGCGTGGTGGACGATGCCCACGTAGATCTCGCAGTCTCCGTCGATGTCGACGTGCCGCGCGAGCTCGCAGTCCACGAAGCCGAGCGCACGCGCCGGCACCGGGCAGCCGCTCGGGGTGCGGTCGACCGTGGAACCGATGAAGGGGTCGATGCCTGGAGTCTGCAGGTCGAACGCCCGCGCGGTGGAACGGTCGGACGGATCGAGTTGGCACACCGCGAAACTGCGGCTGTCGCGGATGAGCGGGCTGAGCACATGCCCCTTGGTGACGGCCACCATCACCATGGGCGGCGCCGCCGAGCATTGCTGCACCCATCGCACGGTCACTCCCGCGCGCAGGTCGGCGTGCCCCGAGGTCAGGATGAACGATCCCGAGGGGATCCGATCAAGAACCGGGGCCACCGCCGGCCGTTCGGCCGGGACCCAGTCCATCGCGTTCCGGTTTCGTGGGGTCACCAGCTCACGGTCCTTTCTGGCGCGGGGTCTTGGGTGGGGCAGGCCACCGACGATCGCCCGCTGCAGGAATGGTGCCCGAGATCGGGCGGAAGTCCACAAACGACTGCTGCGGAGGTGGTTACGAACGCGGGTGATGCGAAGTTCGCGGACTGGCCGAAAAAAGTGAAGAACTTCGGGGGCATGGTGTTGTAAAGTGGGGCAAAGTGGGGTAAAGTGTTCCAAGGCCCCAAGGGGCGCTTCACCGTGCTATTTCTCGGCGAGTACGAGCACACGCTGGACCAGAAGCAACGACTGGCGATTCCGTCAGAGTTGCGCGAGGTGCTCGATCCCAAGGTGCATGGCGAGGCGTTCATTGCGGCTCCTGGCGCGAACGGTTCGCTTTGGCTCTGGCCCGAGAAGACCTTCGCCCAGCTCTCGACCGCGTTGGGGGGATCGCTCGTTGGCGACCCCTCCATGCAGGAGTTTGAGCGGCTCGTGTTCTCGCAGGCGGCCCGTGTGCCCCTCGACGGCGCGGGCCGGATCCGGATCCCGGATCGGCTCCTGCAGAAGTTTGGGTTGGGTGGCTCGGTGATGATCCTCGGCGTTCGGGATCATCTGGAACT
>JBJOIF010000197.1:0-9651 GCA_046047335.1 Planctomycetota bacterium
GGCCAGCCCGCAGCCGCCCGCGCAGCCACGGATCGGGCACGGACGATCGTCCGGGAGGCGACGTTCCTTCCCGAGGACGTGGCGCCCGTTGGGGCCCCGATTGCCGCGGTACTTCGGCGCCAGGGCGACGAGCGTGAGGCGCGGGCGCTGCTGCGTGACCTGCGGTCCCGCTACGACGCGTCCGTGGCCCGCATCGACGACTTCCGACGTGCGCAGGCCCTGCGCGCCCTCGGCGAGGCATGGATGGCCCTTGGCGACCGACCTGAGGCGGCCACGTGCTTCGTCGATGCCATCGACGCCGGCAGCCTCAATCCGAACGCCCGGCCCCGGGCCGAGGACCTATGCACGACGTGCATCGCCATGGTCCGATGCGGATTCGTTCCCGACGAGGCGCTCTCCAAGCGCATCGCGTCCATCCGTGCAGGACTCGTTGCCCCATGGTGAACGGCACTCGGGCCGCGGTGGCCATCACGCTGGCGATCTCGGGAACCGCCGCCGCGCAAGCGACGGCGACCGGGTCGCTCCGCGGCATCATCACCGACCGCGAGTTCGGTACCCCGGTGGCCGAGGCATCGATCACCGTGCTCGGCACGCGAGCCCGCGGCACGACCTCCGAGACCGGCTCCTACCTGATCCGGGATGTGCCGCCGGGCACCTACACGGTCGTGATCGCCAAGGACGGCTACGTCCGCGAGGTGCGACCGAACGTCCGGGTGGGCGAGGGTGCACTGGTCGACCTCGATGCCGCGATGGCGGGCGAGTTCGAGGACATGGAGGAGTTCGTCGTCCAGGACGTGGAGACCGCTCCGCAGGACATCGAACGACAGGACCTGGTGGTCCCGGAGGCCTTCGAGCCCATCCTGGTGCTCCCGCCGGTGGACTTCCAGCTCCGGCTCGAAGCCCCGCAGCTGCTCGACGTGCTCAACGTCGACATGATCAATCGATCGGGTGCCGGCGATGCGGCCGCAGCGCTGCTGCTGGTGCCCGGAGCCACCCTCCAGGACGGCAAGTACGCGGTGATCCGCGGCCTGCCGGACCGCTACGTGGCCACGCTGCTCGACGGCGTGCGTCTGCCGGTGGCCGACCCGACGAAGCGTGCCGTCAAGCTCGACCAGTTTCCGGCGGCGGTGATCCAGGCGATCGAGGTCAGCAAGAACTTCACGCCGGACCAGCAGGGCGAGGCCTCGGGCGGCGCGGTCAACATCGCGCTGCGCGACTTCCCGGACGAGGGCTACCTGCGGATCAGCGCGCAGATCGGGTTCAACTCGCAGGTCAAGAACGGCGAATTCCTCACGTACCCCGGCGGTGGTCTCGGCTTCTGGGGGACCAACGACGACCAACGCCTCTACCCGGACCTGGCCGGTCAGCCGTGGCCGAATCCCACTGGCACCAGCTACGGCGCGGCGCCCACCATCTACAAGTGGTCGGTCGCCGCGGGCGATTCGTTCGAGGTGGACGATGGCGTCCGCGTCGGTGCGTTCGGCAACTTCTTCTACGAGCAGGACGCCTCCGCCTACAACAACGGCAAGCTCGACTCGCTGGAACAGGCCGGCGTCGGCACGCCGCTCGTCCCCGAGCAGTTCGGCGCGGGCACCGACTTCTTCACCGAGCTGTACGACGTCTCCCAGGGCACCCAGTCGATCCAGTGGGGCGGCATGGGAGCACTCGGCGTGGAGACGGAGAACCACCAGCTCGGCGCCAAGTTCCTGTACACGCTCGTCGCGGAGAACCAGGCGGTCCGTCTGACGGACACGCGCGGCAAGTACTTCTTCTTCCCAGACTACGACCCGAACGTCCAGGGAAGTCCCGGATACACGGCCGACACGCTGCTCTCGGCGCCGTGGAACGTCCTCGAGACGCTCGACTACAGCCAGCTGTCCACCCAGTCGTTCATCCTCAACGGCAAGCACACTCTGGACTTCCTCGGGCCCGGAGAGGACGAGACCCTCCCCGAAGGCCTCGCCTTCGGCGCACCGACCATCGACTGGCGCTTCTCCCTGAGCAAGGCCAGCGAGGATCAGCCCGACACCACGCAGTTCTCCTCGTACTGGATCCCGGAGTTCGAGCTGTTCCCGGGCTTCACGCTCCCGCAGCAATGGGTCTCGTACCCGCCGGCCCAGAACGCGTTCGTCGGCTGGGTGCAGCACATCAACTACTACAACGAGGAGTCGAGCATCCAGGGCGCGGTCAACGCCAAGCTCCCGTTCCTGCAGTGGAACGACCGCGAGGGCTACGTCAAGGCCGGCGCGTTCGTGGACAACGTGAGCCGCGTGTACCTGCAGGACACCTGGAGCAACAACGGCGACCCCAACAGCTCGTTCAGCTCGTCCTTCCAAGATCGATGGAGCGTGGTCTTTCCCGAGCAGACCGGCCCGCCGAACGGGCCGCACCCGATCAACCAGTCCACGGTCGACATCTCCTACAAGGGCGCACAGGACATCTGGGCCGTCTACGGCATGATCGACCTGCCGTTCAACGAGACGATGAACCTGACCACCGGCCTGCGGTACGAAGGCACGTACATGTCGACGACGGTGGAGCCCGACGTCAACGCGCTATGGATCCAGACGTCGACCCAGACCCTCCGGAACTTCACCGGCCCCAACCTCTGGGACACCGACTTCAACGTCAACCGGTTCCTGCCGATGGTGGGGTGGTCGTGGAACATCGATGACGACCTGATCCTGCGCACCGCCTTCGCGCAGACGCTTGCCCGGCCGAACTTCTACGAGCTGGTGCCCGTGATCCAGTACGAGTACGTCGGCGGCCCGATCTTCATCGGCAATCCCGAGCTGCAGATGAGCGCGCTGGACAACTACGACGCGCGCATCGACTGGATGCCCGAGGAGGAATGGCTGATCTCGGGGTCGGTCTTCTACAAGACCATCGACAAGCCCATCCAGTATGTGAATCGATTCACGGAGGGCTTCACCTACACCGCCCCGATCAACTTCCCGAACGGCAGCCTGCTGGGACTCGAGCTCGAGTCGCGCATCACCATGGGACCCATCCTCGGCGAGGACTGGGCCGGGCTCAAGTTCGGGGCGAACTTCACGTACATGAACTCGTCGGTGACCCTGGCCGCCGAGGACGCCGAGGCACTGCGCGTCTACGGCGTGAACCAGACCACGCAGCCGATGACGGCGACCCCGGACTACCTGCTGAACCTGAACGCGATCTACGATGCCGAGGAGTCGGGGACGCAGCTGGGCGTCTTCTTCACGTACAAGGGCGACTCGCTGATCAGCGGCGCGAACCCATACACCACGCTGCTCACGCCGGCGATCTACCAAGTGGGCTACGGGACCCTCAACTTCACCGCCTCGCAGCAGCTCTTCATCGAAGGGCTCCGCTTCTCCTTCAACGCCAAGAACCTGACCAACCCGCTGATCAAGACCGAGTACCGCACGAATGAGGGCATCAATGGCCTGAATTCAAGCTACACCGCGGGCATCGGGCTCTCGCTCTCCCTGACCTACCAGATCGCCTTCTGAGAACCGCCATGACCACCACCTGCCGCATCGCCGCCCTGATCCTCGCCACAGCCGCGCTCGGAGTCGCGTGCGTCTCGGCACCCAAGGCATCCGAGGGTGTCCCCGAGGCCACCGGCGACGCGGCTGCCGCCACCGGCCAGCCGGCGGCCGCGGGCCAGGCTGGCGGGACCCCCGCCACCACCCCGATGGCGCAGACCCCGCCGTTCGACCCGGCGATGGGCACGGACGCGTTCCTCGACGCGGTGGCCCGGGCCGACCTCCTGCAGATGAGCCTCGGGCGGCTGGCCCTGCGCAACGCATCCGACGAGGACGTCCGCGACTACGGGCAGCGCATGCTTGCCAATCACCGTGCGATCCAGGTGATCCTCGGGAAGATCGCCCAGCAGCGCGGGATCTCGCTCCCCACCCGACACAACGAGGAAGCACGCGCCACGGTCAACCGCTTCACGCCGCTCAAGGGCAAGGAGTTCGACGAGGCGCTCATGTGGTTCGAGTCCGAGGAGCAGCCGAAGATGCTGGCGATGTACCGCTGGCAGTACGAGAACTGCACCGACGCGGCCGTCAAGCAGTTCGTCTCGTCCACGATGCCCATCATCGGCACCCACCAGCGCATGGCCGACGCGATCCACCAGGAGGTGAACAAGGAGGGGATCCGCATTGCCGCCGAGCGGAAGGCCGCCGAGCTGAAGGCGGAGCAGGAGCGCCAGGCCGCGGCGGCTGCGGAGGCGGCGGCCGCCACGGCGAAACGGTCCGCACGCCGCTTTGGCCAGAAGAAGGGAGCCACCATGGTGGTCCCCGCACCGGCGCCCGCCGCACCAGCGGCCTCGCCCACGCCCAGCCCGGACGGATCCGCCGCGCCGCAGCCCGCCCCGGGCGCCGGAAGCACCTGACTCAATCGGCCGGCAGCCGGAACCGCGATACCTCCGACTCCAGCGCCTGCGCCCCGGCCGCCAGGCGCTGGCTCGCCGCGTTGAACGCACGCACGGCCTCTGCCGTGGTTCTGGCGCCATCGTCAAGTTGACGCATCGCGTCCGCGATCTGACGCGCGCCTTCGCCCTGCATCCGCACCCCATCGGACACCGAGGCCGACGCGCTGCGCAGGGCGGTCACGCGTTCCATCACCGCCGTCAGTTCGGTGCCGAGGCGGCCGCTGGCGTGGAGGCCCGCGTCCAGCGCTTCCGAGAAGCCCCGCATCTCACGGACACCGCCTTCGACCGAGGCATGAACTTCGCGAACGATGCGGTCGATGTCCTCGACGGCGTCCGCCACCCGCATGGCCAGGCCGTTGATCTCGGAGGCAACGACCGCGAACCCGGTGCCGTGCTCTCCCGCCTTCTCGGCCTCAATGGAGGCATTCACCGACAGGACATTGGTCTGCACGGCCACCGTGACGATCGTCTCCGAGACCCGTCCGATGCGGTCCGTCCGCTGCCGGATCGCCTCGAGCGCCCCGGTCACCGCGGCGCTGGCCCGAAGGATCGACTCCATGGACGTGGTCATCTCGTCGAGCGCGCGTCGACCGGCCTCCGACCGGATGGCGGCATCCGCGGAGTCCGAGGCAAGCCGAGCCATCTCGGCGGCAAGCTGCTGCCCGGTTGCGCCCATCTCGGTGACGCTTGCGGCCACTTGGGCCGTGCTTGCCCCGAACGCCTGCACCACCTCGGCCTGGCGCAGCGACTGCCCGGACACGGCCTGCTGCACCTCGACCACCTCATCCGCCTGCGTGCGCAGGCGACGGGTGCTTGAAACCAGCTGCTCGTTCATCGTGCGGATCGCGGACAGCAGCCGCCCCGGTTCACCCGGAGCGTCCTCCGAGGGCGGCGCGGTCAGGTCGCCCTGGGCGACGCGATCGGCCGCGTCAGCCGCCGCGACGATCGGCCGCGAGAGGCGCCGCGAACCCCACCACGCCACGATCCCCACCGGGATGAGCGCACCGATGGCGATCGAGAGCATGGCCCATTCCGAACTGCGCGCCTCGGCGAGCACCTCGGCGCGATCGATCTGCACGGCGAACGCCCAACCCATCGCTGGATCGAACGTCCATGCCGCAAGCACCGGCACGCCACGGTGGTCGATGGTGATGCCCGACCCCGTCTCGCCACCGAGCGCGGCGGTCAGCCCGGCACCGCCTTCGGCAAGGGGGATCCGGCGCCGCACCCCCGCGTCGCCCAGCCGGGACGGAGTGACGATCAGCGCATCGGTGCCATCGAGCACCGCGGCGATCGAGTCGCCCGACTCGCCCAGCACCTCGCCGTCGCGGAACGCGCTCACGAACGCATCGCGGGGCAGGAGGGCAGCAATGACCGCGTCGCATCCTGCACCGCGCATGATCGGGGCCACGATCCACAATTGTGGGGCTCCGTCCGCAGCGAGCGTGGTCCGGGACAGCACGGCGTTCATCAGGACGCCGGCTTCCGCCGCAGCGGTTCGGAGTGCGGCCTCGGCAGGAACCGGAGTGCCCGGGTCGGACGAGTCGGCGCGCACCCGCCCAGCGAGATCCATGACCATCACCCGCTCCGAGTTCATGCGCCTCGCGGCCGCATCCAGCGTCGCCTGGGGCACCGATCCGTCCGAGGCGTACCCCGCCGCCACGGCCTCCACGGCGCTCATGCGGCCGAGCGCCAATTCACGCACGCGGTCGGCCTTCTGCTCGACCATCACGCGGAGGCCGTCCAGGGTGGACGACTCCATGGCCTCGCGCTGCCGGGGCCAGGCCACGGCGAACGTCAGGACGAGCGGAGCGACCGCCACTCCTGCGGCACCCAGCAGGAGCTGCGTACGGATGCGCGTGCCGCGGATCGCAGCAGAGCCGATCCGGACGGGGGGGATGCGCACCGGAACCTTCATGGCTGGCCTCCGCGCAGCCACGACGGGCCGGAGGTGGGACGCCCATCGGGGTTGGACCATCCTCCATCCCACGCGCGTTGCAGTGCGTCCACCGCATCGATCCACGTGCGCCGGGATCGCCACGCGGGGAAGGGCATCGGCTGCACCGCGCGCCCGGAGTCCCACACGGTGCGCAACTGCCCCGAGCCGTCGAAGCGCCCGATGAGCACCGGCTGCCACGTGTGCTGGGTCGCCGGATCGATCGCGGTCACGCCGCGCGGCCCGTGGAGCGACTGATTCCCGAGCGACTGGAGCACGTGGTCCGGATCGGTGCTTCCGGCACGGCGGGCGGCGGTGGCCCAGTGGTGCACGGCTTCGTACGCGGCCGCCACGGGATCGCTTGCCTGCGCATCCTCCCCGGCGCGCGACCGGTAGGCCTCCACGAACCGGCGATTCGCCTCGCTGGTGCGTGCCTGGAAATAGCTCCACGTGGCCAGGTCACCCGCCACGAGCGATGGGCCGATCGCGCGCGCCTCGGGCTCCGCCACGCTGAAACTCATCGTCGGCACGCGGTCCGAGGTGATCCCCGCGCCGCGGAGCGCACGGAAGAGCGCCGCGTTGGCCTCGCCATTCACGAGGTTCAGGATCGCATCCGGCGGGTCGGCGCGAAGACGCTCGGCGATCGCACCGAAGTCCGTGGCGGAGAGCGGCACGAACTCCTCCATCGTGACGGTTCCGCCGCCATCGGCCACCACGTCCCGGATCACCCAGGACGCCAAGCGCGGGAACACATAGTCGCTGCCGATGACGGCGAACCGGCGCTTGCCCTCGCCAAGCAGCCATCGCACGGCCGGCACCACCTGTTGGTTGGGGGCGGCGCCCAGGTACACGATCCGCGGCGACTCCTCCATTCCCTCGTACTGCAACGGATAAAGAAGGAGCCCGCCGTTGCGCTCCACCACCGGGCGCACGGCGCGGCGGCTGGCGCTCGTCCAGCAGCCGAAGATCGCCGCCACTCGCTCGGCGCCGAGCAGGGCGTCGGCCTCACGGGCGAACACCATGGGGTCGCTGCGCCCGTCACGGACCACGGCCTCCACCGGGCGACCGTCGATGCCACCGGCGGCGTTGATCTCGTCGATCGCCAGGAGGCACGCCTCGACGACGGGACGCTCGCTTGAGGCCATCGGGCCCGACAGCGAGTGCAGCACGCCAACCCGCACGGGCTCCGCCGCGGGGCGGGACATCCACCCGGCGCGCCAGGACACGACCGCCAGCACCAAGGCGCAGATTCCGGCCACGATCAAGGCACGCCGCATCGCCGGAGCGTATCCGGCCCATGGCGGTGCGTTCCGTGCAGCGCGGCGTCGCCGCGGGGTGGGCCTGGACTACGATGTCCGTCGTGCCGCGACCCGCCATCTCACTCCGCGACCATCGGCGATCGGCCGCCCGCCACGCCTCGCCGACGAACGTCGCGGCGACCCTTGTCATGCTTGCCGCCGTGACCGCCGCAGGCTGCGTCCGCGAGGTGGTCAGCGGGGAAGACCCCCAGGCCAGGCGAGGTCGCCTCACGGGCAAGTCCGGACGGGATTCGCTCGTGGTCAACATCCCGTGGATGGAGATCCCAGCACCGCGGCTCCTCTTCGACGGGAAGCTGGTGGTTCACGAGACCGTGGCGGCGCCGCTCGACCTCAACGCCACGCGCTTCACGCTCCGCGCTACCAACGACGCCACCGCCACCGTCCGCGCGACCCGCCGCGCCGAGGGCCGGGCAATCGAGTTCACCTACACGGTCGAGGACCTCCCACCGCGATACGCGCTCGACACGATCTTCGACCTCGATCCCGATGGGATCAAGCCGGCGATCGACGTGGCGGTGAACGGGGCGACGGTCAAGGTGAACCCCGGCACCGACCTGATTTTCGTGCAGCTGGCCCGCGACTCCGCCACTCGGGTGCTGGCCACTCCACGTCCCGTCCCGGCAGCGGATGCCCCGGCCGCACCCGCCACGGATGCCTCGGCACCAACTCCGCCCACCAAGGAAGCCCCATGATCGACCGCGTCTGCGCCAGCCCCCTCGTGCCCATCGTTCTCGTCGCCTCGATGATGCCCGGATGCGACGGCAACCGCGGCAGCGCACCGGCTCCTGCCGCGGCAACGTCCACCACGGCCACCACTCCTGCCACGGCCCCGGGCGCCGACAACGCGCTCACCGAGTCCGAGCGCGCGGAGGGATGGACGCTGCTCTTCGACGGCACCACGCCCGGCACGCACCTGCGCGGCTTCAAGCGCGAGGGGTTCCCGGAGGAGTGGAAGGTCGAGGAAGGCTGCCTGGTGCTGCGCGGCCCGGGAGGGGACCTTGTCACCAAGGAGCAGTTCTCTGACTTCGACTTCCGATACGACTGGCAGGTGGCGCCCGGCGGCAACAGCGGCGTCATGTGGCACGTGTCCGAAGCGTTCTCGTACCCCTGGGAGACCGGCCCCGAGATGCAGGTCCTCGATGACGCGGCCCATGCGGATGGCAAGAGCCGGCTGACCTCGGCCGGGGCCTGCTACGCGCTCTATCCGGCCCCGGAGGGCGTGGTGAAGCCGGCCGGTGAATGGAACAGCGCCCAGATCACGGTCGTCGGTCCCAAGGTGACGTATCGCCTGAACGGCACGGTCACCGCGGAATTCGACATGTCGAGCACGGACTGGTCCGATCGCGTCAAGGGCAGCAAGTTCGCATCCATGCCGAACTTCGGCACGAAGTCCTCCGGGCACATTGCCATCCAGGACCACGGCGACGTGGTCCGCTTCAAGAACCTCAAGGTCCGCGTGCCGGGCGCTGCCCCGGCAGCCAGCACCGCCACCCCGTGATCATCCGCCTCGTCGCGATCCTCCTGGCCGTCGTCGCCCCGTCGGGGGCGTGGGTGGCCGAGGGTCCCGCTGGGCCGCCGACGCGACCCGACACGGTGGAGGAGCTGCGCCAACTGGAGCAGCGGCTCACCGAAATCGCGGAGCGCACGCGCCCGGCGGTGGTGCTCCTGCAGATCCGGGAGCGAGGCGGGAGTTCCAACGGAACGGGAGTGGTGATCTCGTCCGACGGGCTCGTGGCGACGTGTGGCCACGTCGGCGAACGCGCCGGGCGAAGGGTCACCGCCACGCTGCCCGACGGCCGGAGGCTCTCGGGCCGGACGCTCGGCCAGGCCAACGACGGCGCGCTCGACTGCGGCCTGATCCAGCTCGACGTCGAGGGCGAGCCGCTGCCGACCGTGCCCCTCGGCACGTCCGCCGCGATCGAGCCGGGCGAGTGGGTGGTGTCCCTGGGGTACACCCAAGGTCCGCCCGCGGA
>JBJOIF010000198.1:0-3012 GCA_046047335.1 Planctomycetota bacterium
ACATGGCGCACAGCAGGATGATGCTGGCCACGAACGCGCTGAAGCGTTCCACCAGTTCGGCGCTGATCCACTGCGGGATCAGTCCGGCCTCGACCCCGGCCACGGGCCCCAGCCGCGGGAACCACAGGGCATGCAGCCCACCGACGGCCAGCACCAGCATCATCATTCCGATCGACCGCAGCCACACGTGCTGCGGCCGGAAGCCAAACGGCATGGCGACGAGCGCCGCCGTCACCAGCGCCAGGCCAAGCCAGGTGCCGAAGCCGAAGATGGCGTACGTCCAGTAGGCGATGGCCGCGCCCGCCGGTCCCATCAGGTTCGAGGTGGGTTCCAGGTGCACCGCCACCGCGCGCGATGGCCAATCGGCGTGGTGGAACGACCCCAGGGCCAGGATCAGGGCGGCCACCCCGAGGCACGCGGCCACCCAGGCGATGCGCGCGCGCAGTTCGGGCGCCGGCAGGAGGTGCGACCAGGACGATCCGGAGGGCTTCTTGGAACGGGCCATACTCGGTCAATATCGGCAGGATCCCGCGCGAACGCCCCATCTTTGCGGACCTTTCCCGGGGCCGCTACCATCCCGCCCCAATGCACTTCGCGCTGGTGGACACCGTTCTCGAGCAGACCCCGGACCGGGTGCGTGCGCTCAAGCAGGTGACCCTCGCCGAGGAGTACCTCCAGGATCACTTCCCGACCTTCCAGGTGCTGCCCGGGGTGTTCATGTTGGAGGCCATGGTGCAGGCCGCCCGCCGGGTCACGGACGCCTTGGGGCACCCCCGGATGGTGCTGGGCGGCGCCAAGGCCCTGCGGTACGGGTCGTTCGTCCGTCCGGGCGAGGCCCTGGAGGTCGACGTCACCCTCGAGAAGGCCCAACCGGACGGCACATTTGTATTCAAGGGCACCGGAACCGTCCGGCGGCCCGGCGGTGGCGAGCCCGAGACGGCCGTCTCCGGACGCTTTACACTTCGACCCCTGCGGCTGCCCCCGCAGGACCCCGCCCAGGGGTGACCTGGGAACCGCACCCCCGCCGGGGGTGCATGCACGGACGCCCGGACGCCAGAAGGATGGAGACCATGTCGATTCCCCGCGCTGAGATCGAGACGAAGGTGACCGAGGTTCTGGAGAGCGCCCTTGGCGCCGACGCCGAGGACATCACCGCCACCGCCATCCTGACCGAGGACCTCGGCGCCGAGAGCATCGACTTCTTGGACATCCAGTTCCAGCTCGAGAAGAAGTTCTCGACCCCGGAGAAGCCCTTCAAGATCGAGCAGGGCGAACTGTTCCCCGAGAACATGATGTCGAACCCGGAGTTCGTCAAGGAAGGCAAGTTCACCGATGCCGGCATGGCCGTGCTGCGCGAGAAGATGCCCCACGTCGACCTGGCCGTGTTCGAGAGCGACCGGAACGTGAAGGGCATCGCCAAGCTGTTCACGGTGAAGAGCCTCTGCGACTTCATCGAGATCAAGCTGAAGAAGTGATCCGATGCGCTGGATGTGGATCGACACGATCGTGGCGTACGAGCCGGACCGCCGGCTCGTGGCCATCAAGAACGTGTCGCTCGCCGAGGAGCACCTGCATCAGCACTTCGCGGCCGACGGCGCGCTCCCGGCGCAGCCGGTGATGCCGGCGAGCCTGATGATCGAGGGCATGGCGCAGACGGCGGGGATCCTGGCCGGCAGCGTGCGCCGCTTCCGCGAGAAGGTGGTGCTCGCCAAGATCCAGAAGGCTGAGATCACGGCGGACGTCGTGCCGGGGCAGTGCATCCGCTACGACGCGCGGATCGAGCGCGTGGATCCGATGGGGGCAGGCACGGCCGGCACCATCGAGCGGCTCGACCACCGCACCGGCGCCTGGGAACGCATCGGCGAGACCGAGATCATGTTCAGCCACGTGGACCAGAACATGAGCGGCCTGCAGTTCCCGGAGCACAACTTCGTCTTCAGCGACAGCTTCCGCAACGTGCTGCGCGCGAGCGGGCTCGGTCACCTGATGGACTGAGCGCGGGGACGGAACACGCAAAAAACAACCCCGCTCGGGGAGGCATCCAACCGAGACGGGGCCGATCCAGGGATGGTGGGGCCCTCACTTCCCGGGCCCATGTGACCTTGACGCAGGAGGCCGATCTTTGGCGTCCTGCGTTTGGCGCGCTTCCCTCTCGAAGCGTCGCGTTTTTCCGTGCCCCGGGCGCAACCCTCCAGTGCGCCCGAGACAATGAAGAGGATCGATTGCGCGGCGGCCCCGGGCAAGGAACCTTGGCAACATTTTCCCGAGGTCCGGGAGCCGCTAGCCTGCGGCGCATCGATGAAGCGCCACCTGGCCGTCTACACCGGCAGTTTCGACCCGATCACCTTGGGGCACCTGGACGTGCTCGCCCGGGCGCGCGGGGTATTCGACGAGCTGGTCCTGGCGATCGGCCACAATCCCAACAAGCCCGCGCTCTTCAGCTTCGAGGAGCGCCTGGCGCTGGCCACCGGATGCGTGGCGGACATGCTCGCGGAGGACCCCTCTGGCGCGCCGGTGCGGGTGGAGACGTACTCGGGACTCACCGTGGACTTCGCGAGGTCGGTGGGCGCCGTGGCCATCGTCCGCGGCATCCGCAACGTGACCGACCTGGCCGGCGAGAGCCAACTGGCGATCACCAACCGGCAGGTGGCCGGCATCGAGACGGTGTTCGTGGTGACCGGCGAGAACTTCGCCTACACGAGCTCCAGCCTCATCAAGCAGATCGCCGCCTTTGGTGGCGGGCTGGAGAAGCTCGAGCCGCTGGTGCCGCGCCGCGTGATCGACGCGCTGGCTGCCAAGAAGCGCGACCCGCGCAACCCGCTCGGGATGCTGGCGCGCGAGCATCATGGTGGGGGGGAGGGGTGATGCCCGACTTCCGCGTCATCTCCATCGGCACGCTGGCGCACAACCCGCTCTGGGGCGAGCGGGGGGACGTTCGCGCCGCGCACGCCACGACCACGCTGATCGAGGCGCTTGCGGCGAAGAAGCGCGATCCGCGCAACCCGCTCGGGA
>JBJOIF010000199.1:0-8039 GCA_046047335.1 Planctomycetota bacterium
GAGGTCGAAGTCGGTGCCGTAGATGTTGCCGCCGAAGCCGAACACCGCGGTGCCGCTCAGGTCGATGACCAGCTCCGCCGGGACGTTCGTCGACACTCGGTCGGGTGACACGGCGCACGGCCGTGAAGATCGCCGTCGTGACGCCTCCCGGCTTACCAGCTGCGCTTTCCGCGCCGACCCTGCTTGTATTTGCTGCGATCTCGGCCCTTACGTCCGCGTTCTCCCTTGCCGGGGGCAAATCCGCCCCCCTCGCGGGGACTCTGGCCGGCCTTGCGTTCCCGCACGTTGGTGAGGTCCTTCGGGCTCAAGGTGTCCAAGTCTCGGCGGGGGGCCAACCGGGAAACTTGCAGGTCCAGGCGCCGGGCGGCCAGGTCGATCGATGAGATGGTGACCTGGACCCGGTCCCCGAGCCCGATCGAGACCCCGCTGCGCGGGGCGATCAGCCGGCCGGTCAGTTCGTTGACGATCCAGCGGTCGGCCCGTTGCGCGCCCGATGGAAGTTCCGAGACCCGGGCGGCTCCTTCGACCAAGAACTCCTCGAGGCTGAGGAACACCAGCGTCGTGCCGCTGATGCCCGTCACCAGCGCATCGAAGGTGTCCGAGAGGCGGTGCTCCTTCAGGTACTGGAGCACCAGGAAGGTCCGGAGATCGCGCTCGGCGTCCTCGGCGTTGCGCTCGGTATCGCTGCAGTGCATCCCGATCCGCACCAGGGACGGCTCGTCGAGCACGCGGTCGTCGGCCTGCAGCCTGGCGCCCAGGTCACGGCGCTTCTTGCCGCCGGTGGCGGTGCCGTTCTCGGTGGCGTCGAGGTACGCGGCCAAGGCCCGGTGGACCAGCAGGTCGGGATAGCGACGGATGGGGCTGGTGAAGTGGGCGTAGTGCTCGCTGGCCAGCGCGTAATGGCCCACCAGGGCAGGGGAGTAGGTGGCCTTGGAGAGCGTGCGCAGCACGGCAAAGTGGATCGCCCGAGCGCTCTCGCCCTCGGCGGTGGCCTGCAGCAGGGCCTGCAGGTCGCGCCGGGTGGGCTCCTCCGGCAGTCGGTACTTGGCGATGCGCGCGAACATCCGCAGTTCCTCGAGGTCGCCGAAGGCCGGCTCCGGATGGATGCGTCGCAAGAGCGGCACGTCCATCGAGCTGAAGGTTCGCGCCAGCGCCTCGTTGGCTTCCACCATGAACATCTCGATCAGCGTGTGCGTGAAGCTGGTGTCCTCGCGCTCGACGCCGGTCACGTGGCCGGCATCGTCGAAGACCAGGTCGACTTCGGGAAGATTCAGCGAGATCATCCCGTCGGAGCGGCGGCGCTCGCGCAGGATGGTGGCCAGCCGTGCCGAGCCCCGCAGCGCATCCACCAGGTCGACGTCGCACGCGGTGTCCGTGCGGGCGTGCTGGCGTGCGAGTCCCGTGTCGCCGTCGATGATCGCCTGCGCCTCGATGTAGGTGAACCGCTTGCGGCTGCGGATCACGGTGGCCGAGAGCCGGTGCGAGATCGGTCGGCCGGCGTGGTCGAACGTGATGAACACGCTCTTGCAGAAGCGGTTCACGCCCTCCTGCAGGCTGCAGATTCCGTTGGAGAGCACCTCGGGGAGCATCGGGACGACGAGGCGGGGCAGGTACACGCTGTTGCCGCGCTCGCGCGCCTCGAGGTCGAGTGCGCTTCCCGGCTTCACCCAGTGCGACACGTCGGCGATGTGCACGCCGAGCTCCCACTCGTCGCGCGCAGCGTCGTGGCGGATGCTGATGGCATCGTCGAAGTCGCGCGCGTCCGGCGGATCGATGGTGAAGATCAGCTGGCCAGTCAGGTCCTCGCGGTCCTCCCACGGTCCCGCGGACTCGCGATCGAACCGCGCCGTGGATTCGCGGGCCTCCTCGACGGCCGCCTCGGGGAACACCGTGCGGATGCCGTGGACGTCAAGCACGGCCTTGGTCTCCACGTCGGGGCGGCCTGCGTCGCCAAGGACTTCGAGCAGCACGCCTTCGGCGTAGTCGAGGTCGCTCGGGTGGCGGAGCAGTTCGAACACCACCTTGTCGCCCGGCTTGGCTCCCTTGGCGCCCGGATCACGGACGACGACCGGTTCGCGCAGCGAGCGCCCGTCGGGGATCACCAACCACTCGCGGCCCTCCTTGGTGAGCGTTCCCGCGAACCGCTGCTGGCCGCGCTCGAGCACCTCGGTGACCCGCCCGGTGGGGCCGTCCTGCGCGCCACGGCCTCCCTTGGATCCGCCGCCGCGGCCGCGCATCACGCGCACCCGCACGCGGTCGCCGTCCATGGCGTCCTTGGTCATGCCGGCCGGGATGTACAGGTCGCCTTCTCGGACCGGTTGATCGGGAACGAGGAACCCGAAGCCACGGACGTTCAGGCGAAGCCGTCCCTCGGCTTCGTCGCCGTACTTGGGCAGGCGAAGCCGGCCATCGCCGCCGATCTCGAGGCGGCCGGCATCGAGCAGCTGCTGCACCGCGGCCTCGAATGCTTCGGCATCCTCGGGAGGCACCCGCAGCTGCCGACGGACCTCGGCGAGCTCGGCAGGAACATAGTTGTCGTAGGCCAGGTGGTCCTGGATGCGTTGAATGAAGCGAAGCGGCACGCGTTGAGGCTACTTGCTGCGGCTACTTGCCCCGGCGCGTCCGGCTGCCCGCTTTGCTGCCCGTCTTGCTGCCCGTCTTGCGTTGGCGGCGGATGGCGTCCCGCAGGTTGCCTGCCCCGCGCCCCTCGCGCGCCGGGTGCGTGGCGTTGACCTTGCCGGTGTCGGAGGCCGTGGTCTCCTTCGGCGCGACGGCGGGCGTTGCGGCCGCGTCGGTCGTGGCGGGCTTGGCCGTCGCCCCAGCGTTCGTCGTGGGGGAGGTTGCCGCGGGCGTGGCGGCGGTTGCCGTTGCCTCCGCCGGCTCGCTCCCGCGTCCGCCGGTCAGGATGCCGATGCCGATGCCCACCTGCCGCTGGGCGGTGGCCTTGCCGCACTTGGGGCAGGTGCGTTCGGGGTCGGCCTTGATCGACTGGAAGCGCTCCCAGGCGTGCCGGCACGCGCTGCATCGATACTCGTACGTCGGCATGGGTCGGACCGTGGACTGGATCAGGGGGCGACCGCGACCTTGGCCGGACGGAGCACCGTGTCGCCGAGGACGTACCCGGGCTGGAGCACCTGGCTCACGCACCCGCTGGCCACGCCCGCCGCGGGCGCCTGCATGATGGCCTCGGCCCGGTGTGGGTCGAAGGCGTCGCCCGGCTTGGGCTGAATGAGCTCCACCCCGGAGCGCTCGAGCGCCTTGATGAGCTCGCTGCGCACGATGCGGAGGCCATCGATCGCGGCGCTCACGGTCATCTTGGACGGGTCCTGCGCGAGCGCCAGGTCGAAGTGGTCGAGCACCGGGATCACCTGGCGGACGACGCCGCCAGCGGCGCCGAGCCGCACCCGCGGCTCCTGCTCGAGCGTGCGTCGCTGCAGGTTCTGGAAGTCGGCGATGGCGCGCAGGGTGTCCTGCTGCGCGGCAGCCAGCTGGGTCTCGAGGGCGCGGATGGCGTCTCGCGCCTCCTCGGGCTCGGGGGCGCGATCATCAACGAAGGGCTGGGACTCGCTCTCGGCCCGGTGGCGCTGGTGCGCCTCGTCGCCGCCCTCGTCGTGGTGGTGACCGTGGGGCCGTTGGTGGCTTGCCTGATCCCGGCGTCCCCGATCGCGAGGTCCTTGGTTCATGTGTCCTTGGTCCATGGTGTCCTCCTTCGTGTCCGAGCGTGAGGTCAGCCGCCGAGACTGTCCTTCATCTTCCCCCAGAAGCCGCCGCGCTTGCGCTTGCCGTCGCCGTCGGAAACGCCGTCCGGCCCGGAAGCCTTGGGCTTCGTGGGCCGTTCGGCATCGCGGAGCGCTTGAATCAGTTCGCGCTGACGGGCGTTGAGCTTGCGCGGGACGTCGACGTGCACGACCACCACCAAGTCGCCGCGCTTGCCGGTGCGCAGGTCGGGGACGCCCTTACCCTCGAGGCGGAACAGTTCGCCGTGCTGCGTCCCGGCGTCGATCGTGGTCTCGCTGGTGCCCTCGAGCGTGCTGACCTCGACGGTTCCTCCGAGCGCCGCATCGGCGAAGGAGACGTCGAGGGTCGTGATGAGGTCGGCGCCTTGGCGCTCGAAGCGCTCGTCCTCGGCCACACGCACCACGATGTGAAGGTCGCCGCGCACCCCGGTGCCGTCCGCGCTCATCTGCTGCTGGGGCGGCTCGCCCTCGCCGGCGACGCGCACCACCTGGCCGTCGGCGATTCCCTTGGGGATGCGCACGCTCAGGGTGCGGCTGACGGCGGTCCGTCCGGCGCCCCGGCACTCGCCGCAGCGGTCCTTGACCACGCTGCCGCGTCCGCCGCACGCCGGGCACGCCGTGACCATCCGGAACATGCCTCCGAGGCCCGTCTGGGCCACCTGGCCCTGCCCGCCGCAGGTCTGGCACTCGACCGGCTTGGTGCCCGGCTTGGCGCCCGAGCCCTTGCATGCCGAGCAGACTTCCGCGCGCTGGAAGCGCACTTCGCGCTCGCACCCGTCGAGCACGTCGCGCAGCGAGACCTCGACCTCGGTCTCGAGGTCGTAACCGCGTGCGGGTCCGCGCTGGCGCCGCCCCCCGGCGCGCGCTTGCCCGCCGAAGATGTCGTTGAACATCGAGAAGATGTCCTCGACGTGCATGGAGCTGAAGTCGTGACCCGCGCGGCCCCGCAGCCCGGCATGGCCGTGCCGGTCGTACACCGCACGCTTGTCCGGGTCGCTGAGCACCTCGTACGCCTCGGCGCACTGCTTGAAGCGCACCTCGGCCTCCGGATTGTCGGGATTCTGGTCCGGGTGCCACTTGATGGCCAGGCGCCGGTAGGCACGCTTCACCTCATCGCCCGAGGCATCCCGCGCGATGCCCAGAACCTCGTAGTAGTCGGCCGTGGTGCTCATGGTCGGCTCCGGGTGGACGTCTGGGAAGGATCGAGGCCGGCCCACCCGCACCGGGCGGGATGGACCGGCCTCGAGATCATCTCACGGTTCAGGCGGAGGCGCCGGCCACGGGCTCGGCATCCTCCTTGAGCTCGGTCACCAGGACGTCGGTGGTGAGCATCAGGCCCGAGACGCTTGCGGCGTTGGTGAGGGCCGTGGTCGACACCAGCGCGGGGTCGATGATGCCGGCCTTGACCAGGTCCTGATACTCGCCAGAGGCGGCGTTGTAGCCCCAGGCGCCCTGGCGCTCGAGGACGCGCTCGCACACGAGGTCGCCGTCGACGCCGGCGTTCGTGGCAATCTGGCGCGCGGGAGCCCGCAGTGCCTCGGCAACGATGTCGAAGCCGAAGCGTTCGTCGCCCTTGGCCTTGCCGCGGGCGGCCTGCACGGCCTCGATGGCGCGCAGGAAGCTCACACCGCCGCCGGGCACGTAGCCCTCCTTGGCCGCGGCGCGGGCCGCATGGAGCGCGTCGTCGACGCGGTCCTTGCGCTCCTTCATCTCGACCTCGGTGGCGCCGCCGACGTTGAGGATGGCCACGCCACCGCCAAGCTTGGCGATGCGCTCCTGCAGCTTCTCGCGGTCGTAGTCGCTGGTGGATCGGTCATGCGCCGCCTGCACCTGGGCGATCCGGGCCTCGATGTCCTTCTTCTTGCCGGCGCCCTCGACGATCACGGTCTCGTCCTTGGTGACGACCACCTTGCGGGCCCGGCCGAGCTCGGAGAGCTCGATGGACTCGAGGGTGCGGCCAGTGTCCGAGCTGAAGAACGTGTCGGCGGTCAGCACGGCGATGTCGCCGAGCATGGCCGTGCGGCGGTCTCCGAAGCCCGGCGCCTTGACGGCGCAGATCTGCAGGACGCCACGGAGCCGGTTGACCACCAGCGCCGCCAACGCCTCGTTCTCGACCTCCTCGGCGATGACCAGGATCGGCTTCTGGGCCGTGGCCACCTTGTTGAGGAGCGGGAGGAAGTCGGCAAGGTTGCCGATCTTCTTCTCGTAGACCAGGATGTACGGGTTCTCGAGGACGCACTCGGCCTTCTTGGCGTCGGTCACGAAGTACGGGGAGATGTAGCCCTTGTCGAAGCTCATGCCCTCGACGTAGTCCAGGGTGGTCTCCCAGCCCTTGGCCTCCTCGACCTCGACCACGCCGTCGTGGCCGACCTTGCTGATCGCCTCGGCGATGATCTCGCCGAGCGCGGCGTCGTGGTTGGCGCTGACCGTGGCCACCTTCACCAGGTCGGCCTTGCCGGCGCACTTGCGGGCGCTCGCCTTGATGGCCTCACACGCGACGGCCGCCGCATCGTTGATGCCGCGCTGCACGGCCACGGCGTTGGCGCCGGTGGCGATGAAACGGAGGCCACCGTTGAAGATCGCCGCGGCCAGGACCGTGGCTGCCGTGGTGCCGTCGCCGGCGACGTCGGCGGTCTTCTTGGCCACCTGCTGGACCATGCGTGCGCCCATGTTGGCGAACGGCTCGGCCAGCTCGACTTCCTTGGCGACGGTGACGCCGTCCTTGGTGACGTGCGGATTGCCCCAGCTCTTCGCGATGACCACGTTGCGGCCCGTCGGGCCCATGGTCACGGCGACGGCCTGCGCGATCGCGTCGACGCCCTTCTTGAGCTCGGCCTGCGCGCCGGTGGTGAACTTCATCTGCTTGCTGCTGCCCATGATCGGACTGCCTTTCGTGGTGGGTGCGTGCGGACCAGCGCTCAGGCGTCGAGGACGCCGAGGAGCTCGCTCTCGCGCACGATGATGTGCTTCACGTTCTTGATCTCGACCTCGGTGCCGGCGTACTTGCCGAACACGACCGTGTCGCCCTTCTTCACCAGCATGGACATGCGGGTGCCGTTGTCGAGCATCTTGCCGGGGCCGGTGGCCACGACCTTGCCCTGCATCGGGCGCTCCTTGGCGCTCTCGGGCAGGAAGATGCCGCTGGCGGTCTTGGTCTCGGCGTCGAGGGGCTTGACGAGGACGCGGTCTTCGAGGGGACGAACCTGGGTGGTGCTCATGATGCTGATGTCTCCGTGTGAGTCGTGTGAATCGATCGTGGATCTGGGTCGTTCGCGGTGGGTCGGGGGGAGGCCGGGCGTCACATGCCCATCATGCCGCCCATGCCACCCATTCCGCCCATGCCGCCCATTCCGCCCATGCCGCCGCCGTGGTCGTGGCCATGGCCAGCGCCCTCATCGGCGGGCTTGGGCTTCTCGGTGACGATGCAATCGGTGGCCAGGAGCAGCGCCGCCACGCTGCAGGCGTTCTGCAGGGCGCAGCGGTCGACCTTCGCGGGGGTGATGACGCCGTCGGCGACGAGGTCGCCGTACTGGCGGGTGAGCGCGTTGAAGCCCTCGTTGCCCTTGAGGTCCTTGACCTTCGCCACCACCACGGTGCCCTTCTCGCCAGCGTTGTCGGCGATGGTGCGCAGCGGGACCTCCAGGGCCTCGGCCACCAGGTCGACGCCCGACTGCTCGTCGCCCTCGAGCTGCGTGCGCAGCTTCTTCAGCGAGGGCAGGGCGCGGACGAAGGAGGTTCCGCCGCCGGCGAGCACGCCCTCGGCGATCGCCGCGCGGGTGGCGTGCAGCGCGTCCTCAACGCGTCCCTTCTTCTCCTTGAGTTCGGACTCGCTGGCCGCGCCGACCTTGATCTGGGCGACGCCGCCGGCGAGCTTCGCCAGGCGCTCCTGGAGCTTCTCGCGGTCGTAGTCGCTCTCGGTGGTGTCGATCTCGCGGCGGATCTGCTCGCAGCGCGCCTTGATGGTCGCGGTGCTGCCGGCGCCCTCGATGATCGTGGTGTTCTCGTTGTCGATCTCGAGCTTCTTGGCCTGGCCGAGGTCGGCCAGGGTCACGGTGTCGAGCTCGATGCCGAGGTCCTTCATGATCGGCTTGGCGCCGGTCAGGATGGCAATGTCCTCGAGCATGGCCTTGCGGCGGTCGCCGTAGCCCGGCGCCTTGACGGCGCAGACCTGCAGGACGCCGCGGAGCTTGTTGATCACCAGCGTGCTGAGCGCCTCGCCGGACACGTCCTCGGCGATGATGAGGAGTGGCTTCTTGCTGGCGACCACCTTCTCGAGGAACGGCACGAGCTTGGTGACGCTCT
>JBJOIF010000200.1:0-15832 GCA_046047335.1 Planctomycetota bacterium
CGGGCGGCGAGGCACCCCCGAAGGCGCCGCCGAGCGGAAAGCCGTTCAACTTCGATGACAAGGGGTCGCCGAAGGGCTGACCCAGCCTGCCGCTGTCCCGGGCGAGGCTCGCGAGGCGCGCAGCGCCCGGCCGTGGGGCGTGCGTCAGCTCCCGCCGGACAGCACCACGTCGTCGTACCGCTCCACGACCTTCGGGCCGTCGGGGTTGGCGTTGAGCGCGGTGTTGACGATGTCCGACAGCGGGGCGCCGGTGCTCGTGCGGACCTGGTCACGGGAGAAATAGATCCCGTCGGGGCCGGGGCTGAACATGAAGTACTTGCCGCGCGCCGTGCCGGCCCAGATGCGTTCGGCATCCGAGGTGGTGGTGGCGGTCTGCGCGTTGAGCGCGGCGTGGCGGATCAGCTGGCCGAACGTGAGGTTGCGCGCGATGGCGGCGCTCTGCCCACCCGCGGAGGTGGTGTTGAGGACGCTGCCCTTGGTGGCATCGGTCTGGTCGAGGCTGGCCTCGCCGAGCTCGGTGGATCCCGAATAGGCCAAGAACCCGGAGCGCTCGAACTGCCCGCGGGGTGCGCTGGTGGCGTTGGCCTGCCGGGGCACCAGCGGCCCGATGGTGCGCTGCTGCTTCACGAAGGCGATGGGGGCGCCCCAAGCGTCCAGGAGGTCGGGGATGGCCAGGTTGGCACTCGACGGGAGCTGGCCCTGCGCGAGGCCGAATTCGCGGCCCTTCGGTGCATAGAAAGCGTCGTACTTGCGGCCGTTCTTGAAGGGGCCTTCGCCCATGCGGGCCACGTTCACCCGGATGCTGAAGGCGGGTGCCGAGCCAACCGCCGGGAAGTTCAGGTCCACGCCCCCGAAGTTGGCGTAGTCGGGGTCCGCCGGAACCCGGGAACCGCCCATCAGGGCCAGAAGCGCGTTCTCGGCGGCGGTGATCGCCGGTAGGTCGCCGTCGCCGTTCAGCCCGGCGTACAGGTTCTCGTCCGGAATCGCGGCCGGATACTCGCCGAACTCCTGGAAGTAGGCGTCGCAGGCCTTGGCGAACTCCTGCATCGTGCCGAGCGTGGAGGTGCTCTTGGAGCGCTGGATCACCTTGCCCAGGGCCGGCAGCAGCAGGCCAATCAGCAGGCCGATGATGCCGATCACCACCAGGAGCTCCACCAGCGTGAAGGCGGGGGCGAGCTGGGATCGGCGCGTGGATCGGCGGTGGTCGTGCATGAAAGCCCTTTCGCAGCAGTATACGGATGGGGTCCGGTGGCTTTGCCCGTCCGCACGGCCGATGCACCCGCGCCACGGCGGGTCATTCCGGCGCGATGCCGCCCACCTGCCGCAGGCCCTCGTAGACGGCGCACGCCACCGACGTGGCGAGGTTGAGGCTGCGGGCGCGTGGATCGGCACGCATCGGCAGGGTCACGGCGCGTTCGGCCCCGTGCGCCTCGGTGTGCCACCGGTGGACCGCGTCGGGAACGCCGCCATTCTCCTGGCCGAAGAGCAGGTAGTCGCCGACGGCGAAGTCGGCGTCCCAATGCGGCCGGTCGCTTCGCGTGGTGTAGAGCCACATGCGCCGGGGCCGCTCGCGCTCGAGGAACGCCTCCCAACTCGGGTGCTCGATGCAATCGACCGCGTCCCAGTAGTCGAGCCCCGCGCGGCGGCGCGCCTTCTCGTCCATGCGGAAGCCGATGGGGTGCACGACGTGGAGCCGGCACCCCGTGGCCATACAGGTCCGGCCGATGTTCCCCGTGTTGTTGGGGATCTGCGGGCGGAACAGCACCACGTGGAAGCGGGGTTCGGGCAGGGCGGCGCTCACCGGTGGCGGGGTATACTCCGGGCATCATGTGGCCCGTCCTCTTCGCCAACGCAGCATGGGTGATCTTCCTCTCGATCTGGGCGCTCGCGTACTTCGCGGACTCCAGGAGCGAGCAGGATCGCGCCCGCGACGGCCACTGAACGCCATCGTCGGCGCGCCCCACTGGTGGCGTCGCCGTTGAGCCCCAGTAGCTCAGTTGGATAGAGCACTGGTTTCCTAAACCGGAGGTCGCGCGTTCGAGCCGCGCCTGGGGCGTTTGGTTGGCCGTGGTCCGGCCGCGGCGCCGGGTGGCCGCCGGTGGCACCCGCCGCGCACGGCCGCGGCGCATGGCGCGCGTCAGAGGTCGCCGATTCGACGGGGATGGGCGGCGAGCCAGCGCACACCGGCCTCCATGCGTTCGCCGAGCAGGGCGCTCACCGTGCGGAGGTTCCGCAGGAAGGCCTCCTGCACGGGCTCGGGATGGTCGACGAGGTCGGTCACCGCCTTGACCGCCACGAAGGGCACCTCGCACTGCGCGCACACCTGCGCGATGGCGCACGCCTCCATGTCCTTGGCGGCCACGCGCTCCCGTTCGAAGAACGCACGCTCTCCGTCGGTGGCGTCGAGGCTGTTGCCGGTGCTGACCACGCCGGGGCGCGCACCGATCGCGGCGGCCAGCCGCGGCGCAGGCGTGCACGGCCAGCGCCCCACGGCCTGCAGGGCGAATGCCTCGATGGGGATCCGGCGGTCGTGATAGAGCAGGCTGCCCTCGGACACGTAGATGGTGCCGACCGAGGCTCCGCGTGCGGCGAAGCCCCCACAGGTGCCGGCGTTGACCACCAGGTCGGGCGCCAGCTTGCGGATGGTCATGTACGCGGCGAGCGTGGCGGCGTCGGTGCCGATGCGGTCGCTGCCGCAGCGGGGATCGGCCCCGTTCACCAGGACGTCGACGTGGAGCGTCCCCACGGTGCCCGAGTAGTGGCGCGGGCGCAGGGCGGGGTCGACGGCGGGCTGCTCGGCGAGCATCAGCCGCTCGACCAGCGGCTCGGCCTCGTGCGCCAGTGCGTAGAGCACGGCGACGCGCTCGATGGTGGACTCTGCGGGGGCGGGGCCGTCGGCGGGATGCATCGGAAAGAACATACGCCGGGCAGGGCCGGCGCATGGAGGGGGGAAGTGCCGATGGGCGGAGTCGAACCGCCGACCTAGGGTTTATGAATCCCTCGCTCTAACCATCTGAGCTACATCGGCATGCACGGAATGTCGGATCGCGGATGATAGCGGGCTCAGGCGCGGACCGGGGCCCCTGCGCCGTTGGCGCCCCGCACCCAGCGCCGCCCCGCCTCGGTGGCGGCAAATTCGGGCGCCCGGCGCGCGATGGCTGCGGCCACCAGCCCCATGAACAGGGGCTGGGGGTCCAGCGGCCGGCTGGTGAGTTCGGGGTGGAACTGGGCACCCACGAAGTACGGGTGCGCCGAAACGGGTAGTTCCAGCACCTGCATGATGGGGTGCTCGGGATGACGGCCGCTGAACACCATGCCGCCGGCAGTGAGCGCGTCGATCATCCGGGGGTCCACCTCGTAGCGGTGGCGGAAGCGCTCGCGGACGGTGGGGCGTACGCCGTACAGCATCGAGGCGAGCGTGCCGGTGGCGATCTGCACGTCCTGCGCGCCGAGGCGCATGGTGCCGCCCATGATGCCCTCGATCCGCTTCTGGTCCGGGAGCTCGCTGATGACCGGGCGGGTGGTGGACGGATCGAACTCGGTGCTGTGCGCGTCGGCCCAGCCGAGCACGTTGCGGGCGTGTTCGATGACGGCCACCTGGAAGCCAAGGCAGATGCCGAGGAAGGGCACGCGCTCGGTGCGCGCCGCCTGGACGCAGAGGATCTTGCCCTCCACGCCGCGCATCCCGAATCCGCCGGGCACGATCACGGCGTCGAACCGGGAGACCAACTCGCGCGCCTGCTGCAGCGTGGAGACGTCGCTGGTGTCGAGCCATTCCACCTGCACGTCGGCGCCGAGCGCGGTGGCGCAGTGCTCGATCGCCTTGTCGATGCTGGCGTAGGCGTCGCGCAGGCTGGCGTACTTGCCGAGCACGCCGAGGCGGACGGTGTGCGTGCGGGGAGCCGAGAGGCGGTGCGTGAACTCGGCCCAGCGGATGCGCTCGCGATCCTCCTGGACGGTGTTCGCGCGGTCGTGCAGCTCGAGGATCGAGAGGATCTCGCGGTCGAGCCCGGCCTCGCGCATCGCGTCGGGGATCGAGTAGATGCTGGCGCGGTCGTGCATCGAGAAGATGCGCCGCATCGGCACGTTGGAGAACATGGCGATCTTCTGCATCACCTTGTCGTTCACCGGGTTCTTGGCGCGGCAGGCGATCAGCTGCGGCTGGACCCCGGCCTCCATCAGGCGCTTGATGCCGAGCTGCGCGGCCTTGGACTTCTGCTCGCCCAGAATCGACGGCTCCAGGATGTAGGTGAGCGCCACGAAGCAGCAGTTGGTGGGCCCCTCCTCGAAGGCGAGCTCGCGGAGCGCCTCGATGTAGAAGCCGTTTTCGTAGTCGCCCGCGGTGCCGCCCACCTCGACGAACACCACGTCGCAGGGCTTGCCGGCGTTGCCGGTCATGGCCAACTGGCGCAGGCGCATCTTCACCGCGCCGGTCACGTGGGGGATCATCTGCACGTCGCGCCCGAGGTAGCCGCCGCGGCGCTCGCGCTCGAGGATCTCGGTGTAGATCTGTCCCGCGGTGACGAAGTTGCGCCGCGCGAGGTTCTGGTCGAGCACGCGCTCGTAGGTGCCGAGGTCCATGTCGGTCTCGAGCCCATCCTCCAGCACGAAGACCTCGCCGTGGCGGTACGGGTTGAGCGTGCCGCTGTCGATGTTGAGGTAGCCCTCCATCTTGATTGGGGCAACCGAGAGGCCCTTGTCCTTGAGGAGCTTGGCCAGCGAACTGGAGAAGATCCCCTTGCCGAGGCCGCTCATCACCGTGCCGATGACGACCACGTACTTGGTGCGCCCCGGCTGGTACCCGCGCGGGGAGGGGCTGTACGCCTCGCTCGACTCGTCGGAGGCCCCGAACTGGGCAAGGAAACCGGCCGACGCGGGGTCGGGACTGGGGTCGAACTGGCGGGAGGGCGTGCCGTGACCGTCCGTGAGGGGCATGGCATACGGTAGCACGGGGGGGACGCGGGGTTCAAACGCGCGATTCCTGCTTGGGGCGGGACGATTCCGTGCGGACGGAGTAGGGTTCCCTGCCATGACCGTGCGCGCATCCGCCGACTTCCCCCGTCTCGCCCCTGTCGCGGTGGTCGCGGCGCTGCTCGCGTCCGCGTGGGCTGGCTCGGCGTCGCTGGCCGCATCCAGCGAGTTCGAGTGCGGATGCCTCGCCCACCGGCTGGAGCGTGGCGAACGCGAGGCGTGGCGGATGGCTCCTGGCGAGGGCAAGGGTGGAACCTTCGACCCCGCGAACGGTCGCGACCACCGGAACTTCCCGCCGGACCCGCAGGTGGAGTACCGCGCGATGCGGCTTGAGCTCGACTTTCCCGACCTGGCGTCCGGCCGATTCACGGGGACGCAGCGCCTGCGCGTGGCGCCGATCGGCCTTCCCGTGAACGTGCTTCGGCTCAACGCGGAGGGGCTGGAGGTGGACGGCGTGGAGGTGGACGGGATGCTCGCGGAGTTCGCGCACGATGGGTCGACGCTGGCGATCGCGCTCGGCGGCACCGACCCGGGACGCGAACGTTCGATCGCGATCCGCTACCGGGGCATCCGCCCCGTCGACGGGCTCACGTTCAGTCCCTCGACCCCGGAGATCCCGGGGGTCGCGCCCGCCCGTGACCCCGAGGTGCACACGCAGGGACAGACCGAGACCAACCGGTACTGGTTCCCGATCCACGACTTTCCGAACGTGCGGGTGCCGACGGAACTGGTGGTCACCGTTCCCAAGGGCCTGCAGGCAAGCGCGAACGGGGCGCTGGTGTCGCACGAGGTCCACGGCGACCGCGAGACCTGGCACTGGAACCAGGAGAAGTCGCACGTCCCCTACCTGGTGTCGTTGGTGATCGGCGACTTCGACCGCGTGGAGCTGCCGAACACGCTGAGCGGGGTGCCGATGGCGGTCTGGGCACCGAAGGGGCGGGGAGCGGATGCGCTGGCGACCTACGCGAACACCGACCGCATGATGAAGGTGTTCGAGCGCGCGTTCGGCCAGCCGTACCCGTGGGCGCGCTACGACCAGTTGATCGTGCGCAACTTCGGCGCGGGCGGGATGGAGAACACGAGCGTCACGACGATGATGCCGACTGCGGTGCACGACGAGGTGGCGCGCGCGGAACAGGACCTCGACGGCCTCATCAGCCACGAGCTCTGCCACCAGTGGACCGGTGACCTGGTCACGTGCCGCAGTTGGGAGCACATCTGGCTGAACGAGGGATGGGCCACGTACGGCACGGCGCTGTGGATGGAGGAGCGTGACGGCCCGGACGGCTACTGGGACAGCGTGCTCAGCAACGCGCGCGTGGCCCGCCGCGACCTGCCCACCGAGCCCGAGGCGATGTGCAGCCCGGTGTACGAGCGTGCCGGACAGACCTTCAGCCGCCCCGCGAATCCCTACCCCAAGGGCGCGTCGATCCTACACATGCTGCGCCGGATGCTGGGGGACGAGGTGTTCTTCCGCGGCGTGCACGCGTACATGGCGCGGCACGCGTCGGGGCTGGCGGAGACCCACGACTTCCGCCGTGCGATGGAGGAGGCCAGCGGCCTGAGCCTGGAGTGGTTCTTCGACCAGTGGTGCTTCCGGCCCGGCTCGCCGAACGTGAAGGCCGCGCTCGCCTACGACGCCGCCACGCGGACGCTCACGGTGCGCGCCGAGCAGGTGCAGCAGGTGGACGCGCGCACGCCGGCCATGCGGATCCGGATCCCGGTGTGGGTGCGCACCGCCGGTGGCGAGCGGCTCTACCCCATGGAGATGCGCGACCGCACCGCCACGATGGACGTCGTGCTCGACGGACCGCCGATCGCGGCGTGGGTCGATCCGTGGCTCGAGGCCCTCAAGGTGATCGAGGTGGAGCAGCCCGAGGCATGGACCGTGGGTGCGGTGGCCCATGCGCCGAACCATGCGGCCCGCCGGCAGGCGCTTGCGCAGGCCGCGCGCGTGGGGTCGCCCGCGGTGCTCGAGTTGCTCGCGCGGATCGCGGGGGATGCCGCGGCCCGACACACCATCCGGATCGATGCCGTGGAGGCGCTCGCGGACCTCGGGACTCCCGAGGCCAAGGACGCCACGGTGGCCGTGGTGCGCGGCGGCATCGCCGATCCGCGGGTGCGCGCGGCGGCGGTGCGTGCGCTGGCCAAGGTCGATGCCACGGACGCCGTGCCCCTCCTGCGCGCGGTGATCGCGTCGGAAGGCGACGGCGCCGCGGGGCGTGAGCGCAGCTATGCGGTGCGCGCCGCGGCCATCGAGGCACTCGCTGAACTCGGCGCCAAGGAGGCGCTCCCGGACGTGCGGCCGATGGTGTGCGAGGCGAGCCACGGGGAAGTCGTGTCGCAGCAGGCCCTGCGGTTCGTCGCGAAGTTCGGGGATGCGTCCGACCTGGCGGCTGCCCAGGGGCGGTGCGCGTTGGGCATCGCCGATCGCGCACGCGGCACGGCGATCCGGGCGGTGTCCGAGCTTGCGGGCCGGGCCTCGCCCGACGTGAAGGCCGAGGCGGAGGCGTTCCTCCTGGCGTTGGTCGACGATCCGGAGGAAGGCGCGGCCATGGCCGCGGCCGGCGCGCTCGCCGAGATGAAGGCATCGTCGGCCCTGCCGAGGCTTCGCGCCATGGCCGAACACGACCGCGATCCGGCCCGGCGGCGGCGTGCGGAGGACTGGGTGAAGCGGCTCACGGGCTGAGTCGGCGACCTTGGGTGCCGCCGCCGCGCCGCGGCGTCAGCCCTCCGGCCGCGTCGCGCGCAGGAACGCCTGGTACTGCTCCGGCGTGTCGATTCCCGTGAAGTGGGCCTCGCCTTCGGCGCAGAGGATCGGGTGCCCATGCTCGAGGGCACGCAGCTGCTCGAGGCTCTCGGTGAGTTCGAGCGGGGTGGGGGGCAGCTCGACGAAGCGCAGGAGGAACTCGCGCCGGTACGCATAGAGGCCGACGTGCTTGCGCGGGCGTGCCGCGGCCGCCGAGCGGTCGCGATCGAACGGGATCAGGCTGCGGCTGAAGTAGAGCGCCCGGCCATCGACGCCCGTCACGCACTTGACGACGTTCGGGTTGGCGGGATCCTCCCCGGGCGCAAAGGGGGAGACCAGCGTGGCCATGGAGAATGCGGGGTTCGCGGCGAGGGCACGGACGGTTCGGTCGATCAGCTCGGGCTCGATCTGGGGCTCGTCGCCCTGCACGTTCACGACGATCGGCGCATCGAGCCCGCGGGCGACCTCGGCGACGCGGCACGTGCCGTTCGGGTGGTCGGCCCGGGTCATGTGCGCTTCGAATCCGGCGCTCCGGGCGGCATCGAGGATCCGCTCGTCGTCGGCGGCGGCGATGACGCGTGACACCGCGCCGCACTGGGCCACGCGTTCGAGGACGCGCACGATCATCGGCTTGCCGTGCAGGTCGGCCAGGGCCTTGCCCGGGAAGCGGGTGCTGCCCCACCGCGCGGGCACGACGGCGATGGCCGGTGCGTTCATCGTGCCTCCTTGGCGGCGGGGGGCGGGGCGGGCGCAGCGGCTGCAGCGCTCGCCGTCGCCCTGGCGGACTCCGCGTCGCGTGCGGCGTCCCGGGCGCGCTTGGGGTAGTTCGGGCCGAACACGTAGACGTTGCGCACGGGGTCGCGATGGAGCCCGCGGTCGATCGGGTGGCGCGACGTGGCCATGGTGAGCAGCACGTCGGTGCTGACCCACGGATCCTCGTGGAAGTAGCTGTGGCCGAGCCACGACCCGAGGTTCCGCTCGGCGTTCATGACGTCCACCAGGTCGACGTTGGCGTCGTCCTCCAGGAAGGCGATCTGCTTGGGCGTGAGTACGTCGAGCGGTCGGCCGAGGCGCGCGAACCCGGCGATCCATGCCGAGATGTCCAGGGCGCGGTCGCGGCTACTCACGTACAGGGTGACGCGCTCGGGAAGTTCCGTGGCGCGGTCGGAGACGGCATCGCGGAAGTCCCCGAGGTCCATGTCGGGCGCGACCAGCACCAATCGGCCGAGGCGCAGCCGTCGCCGGATGTCCGCCGGGTCCGATTGCCAGTTCATCAGGCTGAGTTGCTGCAGCGCCTGCACGGCGATCGGCGCACCGGCGCTGTGCGCCAAGATGTGGATCCGGCGCGCCGAGGTGCGCACGGCGAGTTCCTCGATGAAGCGCCGGAAGTGCCGGGTGGACGCCGCGGCCGCGTACTTGTCGGCGTCGTAGTCGAACACGCTGTCGCGGGACGGCCACTCAAAGAGCACGAATGCGCCGTCGCGGGACAGGTAGTGGAACAGCTCGGCGCCGACGGCGGCGTTGCCGGGCACGTCCGTGTTGAACCCGTGGATGAACACGTACAGGTTGCCGGACGTGCCGCGGGCGATCGCCTCGTCCAGCGCGGTGTTGAACTGCCGGGTGACTTCGCCGTCCGGGATCCCCTCCGCGCCGATGCGGAGCGGCTCGGTGGTCGCGGGACCGAAGTCATCGATGCCGACGAGGTTCAGCCCCGGTCCGTCCTCCCGTGCGTCCTGGCGGGAAATCTCGACGAGCCTGGTCCAGTCGAGGTCGCGGTCACCGATCCGCACGTCCAACGTCGCCAGGTGCATCTCATCGGAACGCCGGTTGCTGAAGCGCCCGCCGAGCGGGGCCGTCGGATCCACCGCGCGCGTGGTGGCGACGAACAGCCGAACGGTGTTGGTTCGATCCGGTTCGGGGGTCGCCAAGAACGGATCGGCCCCTTCGCGGTCGAAGCCCACGGGGGTCGGCATCAGCGTGTTTCCGCAGCCCGCGGTCGCGGCGACCGACAGGCACGCCACGGCAAGGCGCCACGCACGGCCCGTCGACCTGGGCCGTCGGTGCACGGTCATGACAGGGTCCGGACCAGCTCGTCGACTTCCTTGCGCCGCGCGCGCACGTCACGGAAGCCGATGTTCTTTCGGACGATGCCGCTGCAGATCTCGGCGGCGTCCTTGGCGTGCGCCGCGGACTTCTCCGCCTTGGCCAGTTCCATGAGCGAGAGCATCAGGTCGTACTTGATGTCGAGCTCGCGGTCGGCGTGCGTGCTGTCGAGCGCGCCGAGCGCCTCGCGGAACTCACTCGCCGCCTCGGCGTGCCAGCCTTCTTTCGCGAAGCAGCGCCCGAGCATCCATGCGCTGTTCACGCGGAGCTTGGGGTCGTCCTTGGCGGCCTGGAAGGCGGCCATGGCGTCCTCGTAGCGGCCGAGTTCGTACTCGATCCGGCCGAGGTCGGCCTTCATCTCGCGGTTGGTGGGGTACTTGGAGACCCGCTCCCGGAACACCTCGCCCTCAAGCTCCAGGAGCTTGGCCTTGGTGGCCTCGGCCGCCGCTTGGAGCGACGGGTTGTCCGGGGCCTGCTCGAGCTGCTCGCGGGCCGCCCGGTCGGCGCGTCGCAGCTGCGCGATGCGCAGGTCGTCGGCCGCCATCTTGAAGCGGTACTCCTTGAGATCCGCGAAGCCCTTCATGTAGACCTCGATGGCGGCGGCCTCGTCGGTGCCCTGGCCGCGCTTGCGCAGCAGCTGCGCGTACTTGTTGACGTGCTCGGGAACGGCGGGATTCTGCTCCCAGTCCTGGCGCGCCTTGTCGATGGCCGTCTCGGTGCTGCCGCCAGCGCCGGAGATGCTGTTGGCCGCCTCGAGCTGCCGCTGCTTCTCCGCATCGCGGACCTGCGCACGGAAGCCGCCCTCCTGCCCGAAGTTCCGCTCGTAGCCGCCTTGCTTGATCGCGCGTGCCGCGGTGAGCTGGCGCATGGTGTGCTCCAGGTTCGCGTCGCCCGGGTCGAGGCGCTGGGCCTCCTCGCCGCAGGTAAAGGCCTGGTCCCAGGCCTCGACGGCCTGGAACAGTTCCATTGCCTTCAGCCACACCTTCTTCTGGGGCTTGGCCTTCATCACCCCACGGACGATGTTGAGGGCCTTGGGCGCAAGCCACTGTCCCACGTCCGTGCGCGATGCCTTGCCGGCGGCCTCGAGGAAGCGCAGTGCGGCGGTGGCGTTGTTGAGGTCCCGCATCCAGGTGAGTTCGGCAGCAACCAGCCGGTCGACTGCTCCCGCGCCGTCGATGTCCTTGAGGTCCTTGGCGGTCACCGGCGCGCCGTGCGCCGCATGGAACCGGCAGGCCACCTGGTACATCGCGTCATGCATCTCCAGCTGCGTCGGGTCGAGCTTGAGCCCCTGGGCGAAGAGCTGCAGCGAGTACTCCAACTGATCGGCTTCGCCGACGGTGCGCGCGTGCTCAAAGAACTTGCGCGCCTTGTCGGGCTGCGGCTCGAATTCCTTGGCACCTGAACCGGACTCACCTTTGCGCCAGCCGAAGATCACGTTGCGGGCTCCTCCTGGGGGAACGGGGGGACTGGGTAGCGTAGCATCGCAGGGGATGTCGGATGCCTCGTTTCCTGGCCCCCGCCGCGTGGTGCTCTACCCGGACCCGATGCTGCGCCGCAAGGCCGCTCCCGTCCCGCGGGTGGACGCCGCGGTCCGGGCGTTGGTCGAGGACATGTTCCGCACGATGGACGCCGAGGACGGCGCGGGGCTGGCGGCGCCGCAGGTCGGCGAGTCGCTGCGCATCTTCGTGACCGGCACCGCGGATCGGGGTGTCGAGCGGCGTGCCTACATCAATCCCGTGATCGTGGAGTCCGCCGGCGACCTGGAGCCAATGGAGGAGGGCTGCCTCAGCCTTCCCGGGATCCGGGGCGCGGTGCGGCGCCCGGTGACGGTGACGATCCGGGCACTCGATGTGGAGGGGCGCGAGTTCACCGAGACGAGCAGCGAGTTCGCGGCGCGGGTCTGGCAGCACGAATTCGATCACCTCGAGGGGATCCTGATCATCGACAAGATGAGCCCGATCGATCGGCTGCGCGTGCGGCGCGCGCTCAAGGACCTGAAGCTGTCGGCTGGCCCCGATGAGTGACCCGCTCGATCCGGCTTCGTCTCACGCCGGTGGCGCGATGCCGGGCGTGGTGTTCCTGGGCGCGGGGGCGTTCGGTCTCCCGGTCCTGGACATGCTGGCGGCCGCGGGCCGCGTGGGGTTGGTCGTGAGCCAGCCGGACCGCGCGGCGGGGCGGGGCAAGCGTCCGACGCCGACGCCGGTGGCGGCTCGGGCGATGGAGCTTGGACTGCCAATCCTCCGCACCGACGACTGCAACGCACCGGCGATGCGGGTGGCGATCCGCGAGGCCGCCATGGCCGCGGCGGCGCGCGCGGGTGCGGACGGCGTGGTCCAACCCGGTCCGGCGATGGTGGTGATCGCGTTCGGCCAGAAGTTGGGGCCGGAACTGCTCGATGGCCTGTTTGCGGTGAACCTGCACGGTTCGCTGTTGCCGCGATGGCGCGGGGCGGCGCCGGTGCAGCGGGCACTGATGGCTGGCGATGACGAGACCGGCGTCTCGGTGATTGGCCTGGCCCAGCGCATGGATGCCGGGGTGGTGCACGCGATGCGGTCGCTCCGGGTGGGGCCCATGCAGACGGCGGGGGAGCTCCATGACGCGCTGGCGGCGCTCGGGCCGGACGCGGTCCGCCACGTGCTCGAGGCGTGGGCCTCGGGACGGGCGAACCCGGCGGCGCAGGACGAGTCGGTCGCGACGCGGGCCGCCAAGCTCTCCCGCGCCGACGCGTGGGTGGACGTCACCATGGACGCGCGGGCGGTGCGCGCGCGCATCAACGGCCTGAATCCGTGGCCGGGGTGCTCGGCGACGCTCGACGGGCACGCCGTGGTGCTGCGGAGGGCCGTCGAGGCGGAGGAGGCGATCGGTGCCGATTGGCCGGTGGGCACGGTGGACGCGGCGGGGAACGTGCGCTGCGGCCGCGGCGTGGTGCGGATCGTGGAGGTGCAGGCCCCCGGAGGGAAGGTGATGGCCTTCGCGGAGTGGGCGCGCGGCGTGCGCCTGCCCGCACGGACGACGATCTCCAGCGCGGCGCCGGTGGCGACATGACCGTGCCGGACCTCGCCGTCGATGCGCTGGACTACCCGTTTGATCCGGTGCACGTGGCCACCGCGCCCGCGCATCCCCGCGACGCGGCGCGGCTCATGGTGGTGGACCGCGCGTCCGGCGAGGTGAGCCACGCCTCGGTACGTGACATCGGACGATGGCTCGGCCCCGGCGATGCACTGGTCGTGAACCGCACCGCGGTGCTGCGGGCGCGGCTGATCGCCGACGACACCGAAGGGCTGTTGCTGGAGCCGATGCCCGATGGCTCGTGGCGGATGCTCCTGCGCAAGGCCAAGCGGTTCCGCCCCGGCGAGCGGCTGTGCCTGCGTCGCCCGGGTGGCGCCCCCGGGACCGGGGCCGACGATGATCGCGGCGTGCCGGGCACGGATGCGGTCGAACTGATCGAACGCAGCGGCGAGGCCTGGCGCGTCCGGTTGCTCGCGGGCGACGAGGGCGGGGGCCCGGATGCCGTGCTCGAACGCTCGGGCTGGACTCCGCTCCCCCCCTACATCCTGCGTTCCCGGGTCGATCGCGGCGAGCACGTGGGCGATGCCGTCGACCGCGAGGAGTACGAGACCGTCTACGCCGACGCGGCGCAGCGCGCCTCGGTGGCCGCGCCGACGGCCGGGCT
Organism: Planctomycetota bacterium; assembly: GCA_046047335.1. Lineage (GTDB taxonomy): Bacteria > Planctomycetota > Phycisphaerae > Phycisphaerales > SM1A02 > UBA966. The sequence goes on from JBJOIF010000200.1 coordinate 13,497, forward strand.
GCACTTCACGCCCGAGCTTCTGGAGGATCTCGGGCGCCGCGGGGTGAATCGCGCGGAGCTGGTGCTCCACGTCGGCGCCGGCACCTTCAAGCCCGTGGATGCGCCAACGCTTTCCGCCCACCCGATGCATCGCGAGCGGTTCCATGTGCCGGCCGCGACCGCCGCGCTGCTGCGGTCGTCGCCCCGGCCGCGCCTCGTGGCGGTGGGTACCACCACGGTGCGGGCGCTCGAGAGCCTGCCGGACCCGGTGCCGGCGGAGGGGCATTCCGCCGACACCGGGATCCTGATCTCGCCGGGCCACCGCTTCCGGCACGTCGACGCGATGATCACCAACTTCCACCTTCCCAGGAGCACGCTGCTGGCCCTGGTGGGTGCCTTCGTGGGGCTCGACCGGCTGAAGGAGCTGTACGCGCTCGCGCAGCGCGAGGGGTACCGCTTCTACAGCTACGGCGACGCGATGTTCATCCGCTGATCCCGCATGGACGTGCCGTCAGTCCACGGCGTACTCCAGGCTCACCACGGCACGCATGGTCTTCTCGATGGTGGAGGTGTCGTACTGGCCCCAGTCGCCGCCGTCGACGGAGCCCCGCGCGAGCACCTGGATGATGCCCTGGCTCGCCTTTCGGAGCTCGCCCACCGAGGATCCGCTGCCGTCGGCGAGCGTCTTCGCTCGGTCCATCGCGTTGCGGGTGGCCTGGTCGAGGAGCCTCATCTTCTGTTCCTCGATGCTCGAGATCGTGTAGGCGGGATGCTCGGCGTCCACCGGCACGCCGTCGCGGATCAGGTCGGTGATGCGGCGCGCGATGCTCTCCACCGCATCCACCTTGGTGCTCTCCACCAGCAGCGACTGCCGCAGCGTGTAGCCCTCGATCGCGTTGGTGGCGTTGCCCTTGTCGTCGCGCTTGGGGAGCTCGATGGTGTCGATCGCCGAGATGGTGGTTTCCTCGGGGGTGAAGCCCGCGCCGGTCACCGACCGCTGCACACGTTCCATGGCCTCGGCCAACCGCAGGAAAGCTTCCTCGCGCGTACCGCCGCGGGACTGCACCACGGCGCGCCACGTGGCGTGGTCGGCGCGGACGTCGATCGCGGCCGATCCCTTGACGTTGATGGTGTTGCCGTCGCGCAGCTTGGCGATCGCCCGAGACAGGCTCTGGGCGCCGAACGCCGCCCCGAGCGCCAGGGCCGTGCCCAGCATGAACATCCCGAACCCGTTGGATGCGAGCAGCCCCATTCCGGGCCGCGCCCCCGTGCCGATCGTGGTCGTCATGACGATCCTCCTGAATGTCCCGCCGGGACCCCGGGTGTCCGCCCGCGTGGTCGCCGTTGGGGCGGCATCCTGCCGCGCCGAGGGTCATCGGCGTTCCGGGTCGGTCGACTGCAGGCGTCGAGGCGATAGCCTTGGGCGCATGGACACCTCCCGCGTGCAGCGCGATGCGCTGCGGTTCACCGAATGGCTCGCCCAGAAGTCGCTGGGCGGCATCTCGCCGCTCTCGAGCGCCGTCGACCTGGCGGAGCGATACCGCCTCGACCAGTCCTACGCGACCGACGACAAGCGCGTGGATGCGCTGATCCGCTGGGAGACGACCAAGAACTTCACGGCCGGGTTCATCGCCGGCCTCGGCGGGGCGATCACGCTGCCGATCGCGATTCCCGGCTCGGTGGCGGCGTCGTGGCTGATCCAGGCGCGGATGGCCGGCGCCATCGCCTGCCTCTATGGGCATGACCCGCGGTCGGACCGGGTGCGAACGATGGTGCTCCTGGCCCTCCTGGGCGACGCCACCGCGTCCAAGTTGCTGAAGGGCGCGGGCATCACCCTGGGGCGGACGCTGGCCCTCCGCGCGCTCGAGGGCGCGTCCAAGAAGACGTTGACCGAGGTGAACCGCCAGGTGGGCACAAAGCTCATCGTGCATACGGGCGCCAAGGGCGCCACCAAGGTCTCGAGGTTGGTGCCGATCGCCGGTGGCCTGGTGGCGGGATCGTTCGACGCCGTGGCGTGCCAGGTGGTGGGGCGCACGGCCAAGCGGGTCTTTCGGCCTTCGGTGGAGGCCGCGGACTGATGCTGGGCTCGCGCCACCGGCATCGTGGGCGCGAGTGGATGGGGCCGATCCTGGCGGCCGTGTGGCTTGGGACCCCGGCATCGGCCGACGTTCCGCTGCCCGCCGGGATCGAGGCGATGCTCGATGTCCACTGCGTGGACTGTCACCGCGGCGCCAAGGCGAAGGGCGGCTTCGATCTCGGCCCGGCGATGGCTGAGGGCGCGATGGCGGAGGAACTGCTGCGTGCCGTCCGCCGCCGCCTGGCCAAGCAGGACATGCCCCCGGCGGACGAAGTCGATC
>JBJOIF010000201.1:0-26260 GCA_046047335.1 Planctomycetota bacterium
CGCGCCGACGGCGAGTCGGCCGCCGAACGCGCCTTGGCCAGCCGGCTGGCGGTGGCATGCGCCGCGGCGGCGTACCTCTTCCACGGCGAGCGGATCAGCAACCACGACGACGATGCGCTGCTGGCCGCCCTGCGGAGCACGGCCGCGGACGAGATGCTGGACCCGGCCCTGCGGGACATGGTGGACGCGGCGGCCCGGCGACTGCAGCACGAGATGCGGTGACCGATCCGGGAACCGCCCCGCTCAGGAACTCGGCACGGCGGGCGGCTTTGCATCGGTCGTCCCGTCGGAGACGGGGCCGAGCACACCGTCGTTGCCGATGTACGGCACGGACGACGGGTTGCGTGAATCCAGCTCGTCCCAGCGGATGCGCGCCCCACCAACCATGGTGCCCGTGGCGAATGCCGCATCGATCAGCGCGATCTCGTACGCCGCAAGCGCGTTGACCTCGCGGGTCTGGGCGTCACCGAGCCGCGTGGCGGCATCGATCACCTCGATGCTGGTGCGCAACCCCACCTCGAACTGGCGACGCTCGGCGTCGTAGGCGCGGGCCGCGAAGACCGTGGCCAGCCGGGCGGCCAGGATCCGCTGCCACGCGGTCTCCAGGTTGTCCACCGCGTTCAGCACCTCCTGCCGGATCGTCTGCGCGCGCGCATCGCGCGTGGCCAGCCGCTGGACGCGCTGGAGAACCGCACGGCGCGCTTGGCTCAGCCGGACCTCGTTGCTGATCGGCACCTCGGCACGAGCGCCGATTTGGAACTGGTCGTCGTTGCCGATGTTGGAGAACGCCTCGCTGAACCCGTTGCCCTGTCCCTGCAGCTGGTACGTGTAATCGAAGGTGAAGAGCGGCAGGGCCGCGTTGCGCGTGACCTCGACGTTGGTGGCGTCGACGGCCAGCTGCAGCTCGAGCTCCAGCATCTCCATGCGGTCCCGGACCGCCTGGTCGGCGAGCGCGAAGGCGTCCAGCTGCAGGCCCAGCGGATTGGGCGCCGTGGCGGGGATGATCGCGGTGCCGTCGGACATCGGCATCCCCGGATCGTTGAGGAGTCGCTTGAGGTCGCGCTGGCGGTTGCGGACCGCGGCATCGGCCAGGATCACGTTCTCGAGGGTGGTGCCCACGCCGCTCTCGGCGCGCATGATCTCCACCTCGGGAGCGTCGCCCGCGGCCACGCGTGCCTTGGCGCGACCGAGCTGCAGGAGCGCCAAGTCGTACTGCTGCTTGCGGACCTCAAGCTCGCGGAACGCCCGGTAGTGGTTCCAGTACGCGCGATCGGCGGCCGCCAACACGCGGATCGACTCGAGCTTGGTGCGTGCGTCGGTGATCTGCCCCTGGAGCTTGGCCACCCGGATCGATGCGGTGTTGACGTCGACGCCCGCGTTGCGCAGGAGCGGCTGGCTGATCGAGAAGAACAGGCTGCCTTGGTCGGGCTGGGCGGTCAGCCCGGACGCGGCCGCGGAGTCCGTGTACTGCGGCTGGAAGGTGATCGCGCCGCCGGTGGCCAGCGGCACGGTGAGCCCCAGCTGCACCTGGTCGTCGAACAGCCCCTCGTTGTTCTGAAGCTGGGTCAGCAGGCTGTTGCCGTTGCGGCGGAAGTCGGCGAAGAACGTGCTGTCGAACTTCGCCTCCTCCTGGCTGATGGTCGTCTTGGCGATCTCGGGAGCCACGAGCTGCACCCGCAGGTCAAGGTTGTTCGCCAAGGTCAGCGCACGCACCTCGGCGATCGACATCGACCGCGTGCGCTCGTACTGCGTGGGTCGGAAGCCGCCGGCGGTGGCATCGGCGATCGCCTCGTCGGGAGGCACCGGCGGCCCGTACTCGACGCGGGACGTGTCGAGGGGCTCGATGGCGCGGAGCGTCTCCTCGGGAACCGTGAACGGCGTCTCGGCGTCCCGAAAGAGCGAATTCTGGCAGCCGGCGAGCGCGAACACGGCCAACGTCAGCGCCACGCCACCACGCCGCACGCCGCCCGGGACGGGGGCGAGGGCGCGGCGAACGGGACTGGTCCGCGTGGCGTGCTTCATGTCACTCGTGGCGGAGGGCCTCGATGGGATCGAGGCGCGAGGCCTTGATCGCGGGGAACATGCCAAACGCCACCCCGACCGCGGCACTGAACACGAGGGCCACCGCGACGGCCCAGTACGGGACGTCGGCCTGCTCGAGGTTCGCACCGGGGATGAACGTGAGGGACAGCGCAAGCGCCTTGCCGATCACGAGGCCCACGAGCCCGCCGAGCACCGTGAGCGTCACGGCCTCGAGCAGGAACTGCAGGAGGATCGCGGTACTGGTGGCGCCGACGGCCTTGCGAAGGCCGATCTCGCGGGTGCGCTCACTCACGGACACGAGCATGATGTTCATGATGCCGATGCCGCCCACCAGCAGCGAGATGCCGACGATGCCGCCGGCGATTGCCGTGACGCCCGCGGCCATGCTCTTGAACTGGTTGATGTACTGGTCGATCGCGGCCACCCGGAAGGTGTCTGGGTCGGTGCGGGCGAGGCCGCGCTGGCGGCGCATCACGTACTCGATCTCCGCCTTCGCCTCCTCGGCCACCTCCGGGCTGCGGGCGAGCGCCACGAACTGCATGAAGTACCAGCCGGTCAGCACCTTCTCGGCCACGCTGAAGGGAATGAAGATCTCCGCCTGGCTCGAATTCATGCCGAACATCCGCGCCTGCAGCGTCTCCACCACGCCAATCACCAGGAACCGGCGCCCACCGAGCAGCACGTGCTCGCCGATCCCGCCGTTGCCGTCGCGGTCGAGCTTGAGCTCCTCGACCGCCGCCTCGTTCACCAGCGCCACCTGACGGCCGGTATCGATGTCGATCGCCGAGAACGGCCGGCCCCGGAGCACCTTGCGGCCGACCGCATCGTGCCAGGCCGGCCAGATGCCACTGACGTTCATGCCCTCGATGAGCTCGGAGTCGCTCTCCACGCTCATCGGGACGTCGACGATGGGCGAGAGCCCCTTGATCGACGGGCACTGCTCCACGATGGCGCGCGCCTCCTCCACCTTGAGGCGGCACTTCTCCCAGGGGAACTTGGTGCGCGGCGCGTTGTCCGGACGGTTCGGGAACACGTAGAGGCGTGCGGCGCCCACCGACTCAAACTCGGTGAGCACCTTGGCCTTCAGGCCAGTGAGGGCCGCGATCACCGCGGTCACGCTGGCTACGCCCACGATGATGCCAAGCGCCGTCAGGAACGAACGCGCCTTGTTCGCCCAGATCTGGCTGAGCGCCATGGTCACCGACTTCAGGAAGAAGAAGATCGCCTGGCTCATGCCGCGGCCTGCCCTTGCGGCGACCGGCGCCGCCGCTGCGCCTCTCGGGCCTCGGGGACGAAAGGCAGCACCTCGGGGTCCTGTTCGGCCGGAAGGTCGCTCAGGATTCGGCCGTCGCGCAGCCGCACCACGCGGGTGCAGTGCGCGGCGACGTCGCTCTCGTGGGTGACGATGATGATGGTCTGGCCCGAATCGTTGAGGGCGGAGAACAGCGCCAAGATCTCCGCGGTGGTGGCGGAGTCGAGGTTCCCGGTCGGCTCGTCGGCCATCAGGATGCGCGGGTTGTTGAGGATGGCGCGGGCGATCGCCACGCGCTGCTTCTGGCCGCCGGAGAGCTGGTTCGGCCGGTGGTCGACGCGCTTGCCCAGCCCCACGCGCTCCAGCGCCTCAAGCGCGCGGCGCCGGCGCGACGATGCGCTGCCCCCCGTGGAGCTGTACAGCAGCGGCAGTTCCACGTTCTCCAGCGCGGTCTGCCGCGGCAGGAGCTCGAAGCTCTGGAAGACGAAGCCGATCTCCTCGTTGCGAACCAGCGCCAGCTCGTCCGGGCGCATCGCGCTGACGAGGCGGGTGCCCAGCCGGTACTCACCCTCCGTGGGCCGGTCGAGGCAGCCCAGCGTGTTCATGAGCGTGCTCTTGCCCGACCCGGAACTGCCCATGATGGCGACCATCTCGTTGCGGTGGATGTCCAGGTCGACGCCGCGCAGCGCGTGGATCGTCTCCACGCCGACGGTGTAGACCTTCTTGATGCCGCGGAGTTGGATGATCGGCTCTTCCATGGATCGGGCCGGCGCGGGGTGCGCCGGGTTCAGAAGCGCATGCGCATGCCGCCTCGGCCGCCGCCTCCACCCGAGGGCGCACCGGAGGGCGGGCCTCCGGATCCTCGGCTGGTGTCCTTCGTGACGCGGTCACCGTCCTTGAGGCGCTCGATCGACTTGTACGGGCCGGTGACGATGGTCTCGCCCTCGGACAGCCCATCCAGGATCACGGTGTCCGTGAGGTTGGAAGCTCCCGTGAGGACGGGCGTGGCCACCGCCTTGCCGTCGATCACGCGGAAGACCACGTTGCACATGGCCTGGCCCGGCTTGACCAGCGGGTTCTTCGCGATCCCCTCGGGCAGCTCATCGACCTTGCGCTCCACCACCGCCTGGCTGGGCACGGCCAAGCCCTCGTGGCGGGCGATCTCGATGTCGACGTTGCCACCGAGGCCGCTGAAGAGCTGCTCGCCGTCGAGTTCGAGGACGACCTCGGTCTTGTAGAAACCGGTGCCGTCCCGTTCGATGGTGCGGCTCAGGGCCACGTCCTCGACCAGCCCATCGAACACCCGGTTCTTGTACCCGTTGATGCGCACCGCGCCGGGCTGGCCGGCGGCCACGCGCGGCACGTCCGACTCGCTCACCTTGGCGGCAAGCCGCATGCGGCTCATGTCCGCGATGGTGAGGATCTTGGTGCCGGGATTGTTCATGACGCCGACGACCACCAGCTCGCCCACCTCGGCGTTGAGCTCGGTGATGATGCCATCGATCGCCGCCACCACCACGGTCCGGCGCAGGAGTTCGCGCTGCTGCTCGATCTGCGCCTCGGCGGCGGCCAGGCTCTTTTCGAGTTGGACGATCGTGTTCTTCTGCGCGAGGAACTGTGCCTCCAGATCGCGCGCCCGCGTCATGGCGTCGTCGAGCGCCTGTCGGCTGATGTCGCCGGTGCGGAACAGGGTCTCCTGGCGCTCGGCGGTCGCGCGGGCGTTCTCGAGGTTGTTCTGCAGGCCGACAATGCGCGAGCGCTCCGCCTCGAGCCGATAGCGCTCGCCGTCGCGCCGGGCCTCGGCGCTCTGCAGCGCGGCCTTGAGGTCGCGGTCGTCGAGGCGCATGATCAGGTCGCCGGTGCGCACCCGGTCGCCCCGGCGCTTGGGAAGTTCCATGATGCGGGCGGACACCTCTGCGGAGATGTCGACCTTCTTGATCGGCTCGAGGTTCCCCGGGGCGGACACCGTCTCCGTGAGCACGGAACGCCCCACCTTGTCCATCCGGACGGGGATGCCCTCCTCGCCGAAACTGAACCAGCCGACGATGTCCCGGCCGGCGAACAACGCCACCAGGCCGATGACGCCGACCGCGATCGCGGCGATCAGGAGGGAGCGCTTCATGGGGACGGCAATGATACGCCGCACCCCTTCGGCGGGCCCGGCGCAGATGCTTCGGGTCATGGCCGGGAATTCCGGCCCGACCGGCGCTCAGCGCGCGGGTTCGATGGTCACCGTCAGGCCGCGGGTCTGGAACTGTTCCTGGATCAGTTCCGCACGTTCGCGGTGCGTCACCACCAGCAGGGCCACGCCCTCCTGGTGGGCTTCGATGGTCTTGGAGACCGCATCGTTCGGGTTGAGGCGCGCGAACTCCACGACGGCGCGGGCGACGAACCCGAACTCGTTCACGTCGTCGTTGTGCAGGAGCACCGCCCAACCGGGCATCGGCTTGCGCTGCGGCGGAGGGGCCTCCGGGAGCGTGGCGGTCCCACCCTGCTCGGGCGATCCGGATTCGGAGACGGCGTTCAGACGGGACGACGCGGACCAACTCGACGGCATCCCACCAGTACACCGCGACCGCACCCATCGACGCAAGCACGAAAGCCCGGCGTGCGGAAGAATCCACCGCGGTGCAACGAAACCTGAACGGCTCCACCGCGATGGGTTTCCGGTAACTGCGGCTTTCAGGACCAGCGGAACACGAGCTTCCCGAACTGCTCCCCCGCCTCGAGCCGGGCGTAGGCCTCCGATGCCTCAGCAGGCTCGAACACGCGGTCCACGACCGGGGACAACCCACCGCTGCGAAGGAGCGCCACCACCGCCCGGAACTCGTCCATCGATCCCATGGTCGAGCCGACGATCGAGAGCTGGTTCCAGAAGATGCGCGCCAGATCGGTGCCCGCGTCGGGGCCGGTGGTGCAGCCGCACGTCACCAGCGTGCCGCCACGCGCGAGGCTCTTCACGCACGCCATGTGCACCGCCTTGCCGACGCTCTCGGCCACCACGTCGACGCCGCGGCCGCCCGTCAGCTGCCGCACCGCCCGCGACCAGTCGGCTCCGGAATCGAGCACGGCGTGGTCGGCCCCCAGCGCAGTGGCCCGCTCGAGCTTGGACGCATGACGGCTGGTGACGATGGTGGTGCATCCCAGGTGCCTGCAGATCGCCAGCGCCGCCAGCGCCACGCCACCCCCGATGCCCGGAATCAGCACCGTCATGCCCGGCTGCAGGCGTGCGCGCGTCACCAGCATGCGCCACGCGGTGAGATGCGTCAGCCCGAACGCGGCCGCGGCCACGGGGTCCGCATCGCCGATGTCGAGCACATTGCGGGCCGGGGCCACAAAGTGCGCCGCGTGCGTGCCGGGCTCGTGCTCGCCGATCATCCAGATGTCCTCGCCCGCCGGCGCGCGGCCGGGCACCGCCGGCTCGTCACGGACCACGGCGGCGTTCAGGATCACGCGCCTGCCGATCCACGTCTGGTCGACCCCGGCGCCCACCCGGTCGACGATGCCGACGCCGTCGGAGCCGCCGACGGTGGGCCAGTGGACCTCGATTCCGGGAAGCCCCCGACCCACCCAAAGGTCCAGGTGGTTCAGGGCGCTTGCCTCGGTCCGTACCCGGACCTGCCCGGGACCGGCCTCGGGCTCGGGGCGCTCCGCCGTGAAGCGCACGTTGGGGGCGACCGGGGTTCCTTGGCGGATGACTTCGATGGCGCGCATGGGAGGCGAGTGTAGGACCGCTCCGACCTACGATTGCACCCGATGCTGCACATGCACCCCACCGTGCGCCGCGCCATCCGCCTTCCGAGCCTCGGCCGGGCGCGCCCCGCGGCCTTGGCCATCGCCGCGGCGATCGCCGGCCGGCCCGCCTCCGCGAGTCTCCAGTCCGCCCAGGTGGCCGAGCGCGATCGCGAGGTGGCCCGGCAGATGGCACTCTGCCCGATCAAGGCGGAGCCGGCCTCCGTGGACGCGGGGCTGGTCGCACCACACTCGGAGGTGCGCTTCGAGGCCACGCTGCGCAATCCGCTCGACCGACCAGTGACCTGCATTCGCAGCGCGCCGAGCTGCACGTGCACGACGCTCGACATGGTCGGGAAGGTCATCCCCGCCAAGGGCACGCTGCAGGTGCCGATCTCGATGAAGACCAGCGGCGCCACAGGCGAGAAGACGGCGGCGGTGGTGCTGACCTTTGCGGACGTGCCCGGACTGATCGAACTCAAGCTCCGCGCCGAGGTGACCTATCCGGTCCGCGGCATCCAGCTGAACCGAGGACCGGACGGGACCGTTCGGCGCGATCCGTTCGTGAATGCCTTCGACATCAAGGAGAACGTGCGTGGCACGGTGACCGTGGAGAGCATCGACGGCGCCCCGTTCCGCGTGCTGTCGGTGGATCGCAAGCCTCCCGTCCCCGTGGCGTCGGCGGGCGCGACGTCGGCCATGCCGCCGGACGCCCCGCGCGAGTCCTGGACCGTGAGCTACGACTTCACCGGCCTGCCATGCGATCGCGTCCCGAAGTACCTGGTGATCGAGACCGATCGCCCCGACGCCCGGCTCATCGACATGCGCGTTCGGCACGAGTGCACCAGGATCAGCCCCGCGTTCTCCTTCGATCAGTTCCGAGAGAACGTGGGCGTGCTTGCACCGGGCCAGTCGCGGACGTTCGAGCTCCTGGTGAAGCGAGCCAACGGCGTCCGCATCGATCGCGTCGACAGCCTCGAGCCGATGGTCACGTCGCGGCTCATCGACCAGAAGATGGCCGGCGATGAGCTGCTGGTGCGGGTGGAGGTGACCGCGGCGCCGGCGGCGGCCGGGGTGTTCCTCGGAGAACTCCGGTTCACGGGCGTCGGACCCGACCCGCGTTCGCCGGTCCGTCCGGGGCAGCCGGCGGCCACCGCGCCGCGGCAGTCGGACTTCGTCATCTACGGCAAGGTGGAAGCGCAGGCGCCGGCCGTGCCCGCCCCGGCTGCAGCCGCACCGCCGAAGGATCCACCGGCATCACCCGCGCCGCTGGCCACCGGTGCCCCGCGCGCGATCGTGCCGCTTCCGGTCGTGCTCCGCATCGCGGATGCCGCCGACCAGGTGCCCATGGATCCCACGCGGTTCCAGGCGGCGCGCCAGGCGGTGATGGACGGGCTGCAGTGGCTGCGGAAGGCGCAGGGGCCGGATGGAGGCTGGCTCGAGGGCCGCGCCACGCGAGCCACGGACCAGCGGCAGGCCTCGTGGGCGGTGCCGGCGGCGGTCACCGGCCTGGCGATCAAGGCGTTCGCCCAAGCGGGATTCCCGGCCGGCGAGGACCGCTCCGCCGCACGCGGGCTGGCGTTCGTCACCGAGCGCACCACCGTGAACAACGCGTTCGAACCGGATCCTTCGGGAGGGTTGGGCACCTACGTCGCCAGTGCCCTGCTGCAGGCGCTCGCCGCGCAGGAGGACCCGCAGCTCGTCGAACGGATCGCCGCGGTGCGCGCGTGGATCGAGCGCGTCCAGTGGGACGAGGGCGAGGGACTGGCCTCCGGGTCGGACTGGTACGGCGGGTTCGGGTACGGCTCCCGTGGCCGGCCCGATCTCTCGAACACGCAGTTGGTGCTCGATGCGCTGCACGATGCCGGCGCGTCCGAAGGCGACCCTGCGGTGCAGCGCGCGCTCGCCTTCGTGCGGCGCACCCAGAACGTGGCGGACAACCCCGAGGCGTGGGCGCAGCGCGGCAGCCGCGACGGTGGATTCGTGTACACGCCCGCCAACGGCGGCGAGAGCTTCGCGAGCGAGGCCGCCGGCGAAGGCCGCCAAGGCGAGGCCATGCCCGAGGGCACCCGCAGCCTGCGCAGCTACGGCAGCATGACCTACGCGGGCTTCAAGAGCCTGCTCTACGCCGGGCTCTCGGCCGATGACCCAAGGGTGCGGGCCGCGTGGGACTGGATCCGCCGCCACTGGGGGTTCGCGGAGAACCCGGGCCTTGGGCAGCAGGGCCGCTACTACTACGTCCACGCCGCTGCGCGGGCACTGCTGGCGAGCAACGCCACCGTCGTGCAGCCGCTCGATGCGCAGGGCAACCCGTCGGGCGCGCCCGCCAACTGGCGCGATGCATTGGTCGACGCCCTGCTCGCGGACCGCGCCGCCGACGGCAGCTGGGCCAACGCCACCGAGCGATGGATGGAGGGCGAGCGCGAGCTGGCCACGATCTATGCCGTGCTGGCGCTCGAGGAAGCGCTGAAGCCGGTCACGCGGTCGCGGTGACGCGACGCGCCGCCACGGCCAGCATCGCCACCAACGCCAAGAGGATCGCGCCGAGCGCCTGGTGCGATGTGGTGGAGATCGCCTCCCACCACGGCACCGACTCCCCGCGACGCAGGAGCACCGCCACCAGCGCCGCGACACCGAGCAGCACCTGCAACCCCACCGCGTGCATCACGCCGGTTCCGGGAATGCGCAGCACCGGCTGGGTGCTCGCCCGGCGGCAACGGTTGCCCGCCACGAAGACCACCAGGAACGCCAGCAGCGCCATCGTGATGTGCCCGTGCAGCGCCCATGCCGGGATGCGTGCGCCGGACTCGCCCGTTGGCGGGGTCTGCAGGTGCCGCATCGCCGTTCCCAGGAAGAGCTGGACGCCCAGCGCCGCCAACGCCGCCAGCGTCAGGGTGCGCATCCATCGCGCCCCGGGAACCGAACCGACCGCGCGGCGCCAGGCGTCGGTGGTGGTGGCGGCAGAGACCACCGCCAGCGCGAAGATCGCTTGGCCCAGCATGCCATGCACGATGCCGGTCTCGGTGTCGGGGGACAGGTCGCTCGCGTCCATACTGGCCGTGAACGCGCCGGTGACCCGCAGCCCGCCGAGGATGCCCTGCACCACCACGAGCGACACCAGCGCCACGGCGGTCCATCGCGTCTCGGCAGCGCGGCGCGTCGACCACGCGATCGTGGCGTACGAGAGCACCGTGGCGCCCACCAGCATCCCAAAGAGGCGGTGCGCGTGTTCGTAGAAGATGCCGCCGCGCATCTCCGCCACCGGATAGAGCAGCATGTTGTGGCCGAAGCTGTTCGGCCAGTCCGGAACGGCCAGCCCCGCCTCGTAGCTGGTGACCAGTCCGCCGAGCACGATCATCACCAGGATGTTCGCGGCGGCGACCGCACCAAGGACGGTGGCCGGTGCCGGCAACGGCTTCCCATGCGCGCCACGGCGGCCCATCCACTCGCCTGCGGCGCCCAACGCGCCGGACGCGAGGAAGAGCCCGGCCACGTACATCGGGGCCGTGAGCGAGGATCCGCCCTGCTCATCGCGGAGGAACGCCCCGATGACCATGAGGTTGATCGTCGCCGAGACCAGTCCCACCGAGAGGCCGCTGGCCTGGCCGTTCGATCGTCGACCGGCCAGGAACCCGGCACAGAACACGCAGGCGAGCGCTCCGGCAAAGAGAAGCTCGCCGGCGGCCAGGCCCGGCTGGAGCATCGCCACGTAGCTCAGCGTCCACATGGCCACCGTGGCCCCGTAGCCGAGCGCCAGGTTCATGGGGCGCACCCAGCGTGACCACGCCACCACCAGGAGCGAGCCGACCACGAACAGCGCCAGGAGGGCAGGAAGTCCGAGCGGCGAGGCGTGTGCCGCAGGCGCTTCGGCGGAGACGGTTTCGATGGCTTGGGCGAGCGCGGAGGCGAGCATGGCAAGGTCCTTCGGGAAGACGGGAGACCTATGCTATTCCTGCTCCCTGCCCAGCGGGCGCACCGCGATGCAGACCGCCCCCACCACCTCCGCCGCCGCGCCGACCATGACCCCCGCGGCGCATGACGCGCCGCCGGGCGCGGCACGGGTGTGGGCCCAGCTCACCAAGGCGAGGCTGAGTGCCCTGGTGCTGCTGACGGCGGCCGCTGGATTCGTCGTGGCGCCGGTCCCCTTCGACGCCGGGCGGCTGGCCTGGGCGTGCCTGGGCACCGCGATGGCGGCGATGAGCGCCGCGATGCTCAACCAGTTGGCGGAGATCCGCCGCGACGGCCAGATGCGGCGGACCGCGGGCCGTCCGCTTCCCGCGGGCCACGCCCGCCCGCGCACCGTGTTCGTGGTGGGCATCGTGGTCGGCTACGCGGGCTGCGCGATGCTCGCGTGGGGGACCACCATGCTGGCCGCCGGGCTTGCGGCGACGAACATCCTCCTCTACGTGCTGCTCTACACGCCGCTCAAGCCGCGCACCACGCTCAACACGCTGGTGGGCGCGGTGACTGGTGCCATCCCGCCGGTGATCGGCTGGACCGCGGCGACGGGGTCCACCGCCCCGGGCGCGTGGGCCCTCTTCGGCATCCTGTTCGCGTGGCAGCTGCCGCACTTCCTGGCGCTGGCCTGGCTCTACCGCGCCGACTACGAGGCGGGTGGATTCGCCATGCTGCCGAGCCGTGACCCCAGTGGCCTGGCCACCGCCCAGGCGTGCGTCCTCACTAGCCTGACGCTCGTGCCGGTGTCGCTCTTGGCCACGCTCACGGGAGTGGCCGGAGTGACCTATGCGGCAGTGGCGCTCGTGGCGGGATCGTGGCTGGCGTGGCTGTCGATGCGGTTCCTCCAAGAGCGCAGCGACCCCCGTGCGCGCGCCCTGTTCCTGGGCAGCCTTGCGTACCTGCCGATTCTCCTCGGGGCGATGGTGCTCGACCGTGGGAGCGTGGTGACGACCGGATCGCGCGGAGGCGACGTGATGATCCTCGACGTCCCGGCATCCGCCAACGAGGCGAACGAGGCGCCATGAGCGACCCCGGGCAATCGCCGCGGGAGGGGCCGGACGGCTTCCCGACGCTCACCGTGCGCGGCGGAGGCTGGGTGATCGTCGCGGCCGCGGCCGTGCTCGCGGCGTTCCTCGCGTGGGCCCTCAGCGGCGTGATGACCGGCGATCGGCCGGTCGGCTCCGGGAGCGATCCCGCCGCGTACGGGTTCGTGCTGGAGCCGTTGGACGTCCCCGAAGGCACGCTGGTCGGGAGCGGCAATCCCCGCAACTTCCTCTCGCCGCTCGACCGGCCCGCCACCATCCGCGGGTCGGAGGTGATGCGCTGGAACGCCGAGCACCGTCGCAAGCTGGTCGTGAGTGCCGATCGCGTCGCCGGCGTCGTGGTCAACGGCGAGGCGCGCGCCTACCCGCTGTCGATCCTCAACGCGCACGAGGTCATCAACGATGAGTTGGGCGGCGTGCCGATCGCCGTCACCTACTCACCGCTGACGGACAGCCTGGTGGTGTTCGATCGCCGCGACGCGAACGGGGCCGTCCGCGCCTTCCGCGTGAGCGGCCTCTTGTGCAATGCCAACCTGGTGATGTACGACGACCCCGCGCAACCGGAGGGAGCCGAGCACGTGCCATCGCTGTGGGGGCAGCTGCCGATGCGCGCCATCGCCGGTCCCGCCGCGGCACGCGGGGAACGCCTCCGTGCGCTCCCCGACACCAACATCTGCTCGTGGCGGCAGTGGCTCTCGACCTGGCCGGACACCACCGTCGCCATGGGCGATGCCGCCAACGCGAGCCGCTACAAGGAGTTCAGCTACGCGAGGTACTTCCTGACGTCGCGCATCGACTACCCCGTGCTTGGCCTGGTGGATGCCGCGCCCGAGCCGCAGACTCCCGATGCGGCGCTCGCGGGCGCCCGCCGGGGCGACGGGCGCACCCGCAAGACCGCCGTGGTTGAGGTGCGCGAGGGCGACTCCCGCGAGGTGCGTTCGCTCGCGGAACTGGCCGCCGCGGCCGATGCCGGCGGGCTGGCCACCTTCCGCGTCGGGGGGCGTGACTTCGAGGCCATCGTTCAGCCAGCACCGCTCGCCGTGATGGTGCGCGCGGCGGACGGCGGCCCGGCGATGGTCGTGCCGCAGCTCTGGTTCGCCGCCAACGCGCGGTTCACGAGAACGCCAGAAGCGCCAGGTAAGTGACGACCCAGATCACATCGAGCGCGTGCCAGTACATGGCGCAGCGCACAACGCCAGCGTGGTCATCGGGACCGTAGCGGCCGGCCTGCGCTTGGCGCAGCGTGATCCAGAGGGGTGGCAGCCCACCCAGCACGTGCAGCGCGTGGAGGCCAGTGAGGACGTAGAAGGTCCACGCCCACAGGCCGCTGCCGATGGTGGCGGCGCGCCACAGCTCGGACCACGCCAGGGCCTGGATCGCCAGGAACAGCACCGCCAGCGCGAGCGTGATGCCCAGGTCGTGCACGATCCGCCGCGACCGGCCCTCCCGGGCGGCACGCACGGCGGCCTGCATCGTCCAGCTCGAGACCAGCAGCACGGCCGTGGAGAGCAGGAGCGCCGGCGGGAAGCCCGGCGCGCCCTCGGGCACCCACTCGGCCCCGGGCGGGCGGTCGAAGCGCACGACCAGGTAGCCGAGGATGGCGGCGGCGAACACCATGCCCACCACGGCGATGAAGACCCACATACCGAAGATCCCTGCGCTCCCGCGCTCGCGCGCGGAATCGAAGGGATCGACGTGGGTGAGCGTCTTGATGGACATCGGGCGCACCGCTCGCCCGGAATGCCGGGCCGGGCGTCAGTTCTCGAGCGGGCGGGCCTGCGCGACCGGCGCGCCGGGCGCGTTCGCGTCGAGCGTGCTCTGGGCGTCGGGCGCGTTGCCGGAGAAGATGGTCGGCTCGTACTGGTGCACGTCCATCGCCGCGAAGGCGATCAGCAGGAGCACGAACACGATCGAGCCGATCAGCACCAGCAGGTTGAACGGCCGGTCCCAGCGCAGGTGCATGAAGATGAGCGCCACGATGGTGGCCTTCACCAGGGCGATGCCGAGGGCGAGCGGCATGTTCGCCTCGCCCAGGTCGACGTAGCGGACGGCCACGGTGACGATGGTGAGCACGAGCAGCGCGAGTCCCGCGCCGACCAGGTACTTGACCGGGACCACGTGCCCGACCTCGGGGTGGGGCTCGTGGCTGCCGGAATGATGGTGATGGGCGGCGTCGTGTGCCATGGGGTGTTCCGTCAGTGGATCAGGTAGAAGAGCGGGAACAGGAAGATCCAGATCAGGTCGACGATGTGCCAGTACAGGCCACCGGTGTCGACCGCGGTGAAGTTCTTGCTCGAGAAGTCCCCGCGGACGGCACGCCACGTGAGCCAGGCCAGGATCGCCATGCCGGCCACCACGTGCACGCCGTGAAGGCCGGTCATCGCGTAGTAGATGGCGAAGAACAGGTGCGTGTTCGGCGGCATCGCCGGGTCCTCGAGGTGCAGCGCCGGGTGCGCCTGCTCGACGGCACCGGGTGCGGGCTCCGCCGGGGCGGCGGGCGCCGGGGCACCGGACGGACGGGCCAGGCCCGACGGGCCGCGCGAAGCGGCCTTCACGGCGGAGGCATCCACCGCCGGCTTGGGGGCCAGGTCGGGGACGACGAACATCGCCGGGTCCTTGACCACGATGGCGGAGTCCGCGGCGGGGGCCGACTTCAGGAGCGCGCGTTCGGCGTCACCCTCGGCATCGTCGGGTGGCACATAGAACGTGGTGCCCCAGACCAGGTTGTCGTGGAACTTGTGCGAGTACTCGAAGTACTTGATCACCAGGAAGCCCACCGCCCCCATGAAGGTGAGCACCAGGCAGGCGATGAGACCGCGCCGATTGTCGGTCTGCGCGTAGCGGACGGCCAGCGCCATGGTGAGGCTCGACACGATCAGCACGCAGGTGTTGATCCCGCCCATGATGGTGTCGAGGTAGTGGCTGGCGTAGCTGAAGACGTCCGGGTGGCGCATCCGCAGGATCGCGTAGGCCGCGAACAGTCCCCCGAAGAACAGCACCTCGGTGGCCAGGAACAGCCAGATGCCCAGCTTCGCGCTGTCGAACTGCTGCCCGAGGCTGTCGAAGTGGTGGGCCAGGTTCGGGTCGTGGTGGCCGTGGCCATGGTCGTCATGGTGGCCGTCGGCACGGTGGCCGTCCTGGGGATGGGCGATGGATTGGCTCACGATGGCTGCTCCGTGGGTCCGGGGTGGTGGCGGGTCAGTGCGCGGGGCGCGGGGGTGCGGAAGGGTTCACCTCGGGATCGGCGGACTCGTCCACCCAGTACCCGCCGGTCTTCTCGTCCCAGTGCACGACGCTGAAGTCGTAGCAGTCGCCGACGCGCGGCGTCTTCGCGAAGTTGTCGAAGGGCGGCGGGCTGGCGCACTGCCACTCCAGGCTGCGGCCACCCCACGGGTTGGCCGGGGCGCGGCGACCGCCGAAGAAGCTGCCGAACAGGCTCACCGCGGTCAGCACGAAGCCGAAGGCCATGATGTAGCTGCCCAGCGTCGAGATCACGTGATAGACCTGGAACTCGGGCTGGTAGTCGTAGTAGCGGCGCGGCATGCCCTGCGACCCCAGCACGAACTGGGTGAAGAAGGTCACGTTGAAGCCGATGAAGATGATCCAGCAGGCGATGGTCCCGAGCCGCTCGTCGTACATGCGGCCGAAGATCTTCGGCCACCAGTGGTGCAGGCCGCCGATCATGGCGATCAGCGCGCTGCCCATCATCACGTAGTGGAAGTGCGCCACCACGAAGTACGTGTCGTGCAGATGCACGTCGGTGCTCAGGGTCGCCAGGTGCAGGCCGGTGAGGCCGCCGATGGTGAACAGGAAGAGGAACGACAGCGCGTACCACATGGGGGTGGTCAGCGAGACCGAGCCCTTGTAGAGCGTGGCCACCCAGTTGAACACCTTGACGGCGCTGGGGATCGCCACGCTGAAGGAGATCGCCGAGAACACCGTGTTCATCAGGGCCGACTGGCCGGAGGTGAACATGTGGTGGCCCCACACGATGAAGCTGAACATCGCGATGGCGATCGAGCTGAGCGCGATGAACCGGTAGCCGAAGATCGACCGGTGGCTGTTGATCGCGATGATCTCGCTGATGATGCCCATCGCCGGCAGGATCATGATGTACACGGCCGGGTGGCTGTAGAACCAGAAGAAGTGCTGGTACAGCACCGGGTCGCCGCCCATGGCCGGGTTGAAGATGCCGATGTTGACCGTCCGCTCGACGATCAACAGCAGGAGCGTGATGCCCAGCACCGGGGTGGCCAGCACCTGGATGATCGCGGTCGCGTAGAGCGCCCAGAGGAACAGCGGCATGCGGAACCAAGTCATCCCCGGCGGGCGCAGCTTGTGCACCGTGACCACGAAGTTGAGGCCCGTGAAGATCGAGCTGAACCCGAGGATGAAGACCGCGGTCAGCACCGGGATCACGCCGCCCGTGGTGGTGGTGGTGGAGTACGGGGTGTAGAAGGTCCAGCCGGTGTCGAACCCACCCATCGCCAGCGACATGACGCAGAGGACCGCGCCCGCCACCCACAGGTAATAGCTGAACAGGTTGAGGCGCGGGAACGCCACGTCCTTGGCGCCCAGCATGATCGGCAGGATGATGTTCCCGAGCGCCGCCGGGATGCTCGGGATGATCACCAGGAACACCATGATGGCCCCGTGCAGCGTGAACCACTGGTTGTAGGTGTCGGCGCTCTCGGTGATGGTCGGACCGGGCGTCAGGAGCTCGGTCCGCAGCAGCAGCGCGAAGGTGCCGCCGAGCAGGAACGAACCCAGCACGCTCCACATGTACATCACACCGATGCGCTTGTGGTCGAGGGTGAAGATCCACGACAGCACGCCGCGCGTGTGCGTCAGGTAGTTGTCGGCCTCGGGACGCGCCTCGATCGTGTCGCGGATCGGGGTGCCGGTGGGCAGCGGGATGGTGGTCATGGCGGGGGTGTCCTCAGGTTCGCTGGGGTGCGGTCGGCGTCACTTCGCGCCGCCCGCGACGGGCTGGGCGGTCTCTGGGTCGAGGGTGGGCAGCAGCTTGCCGGTCTTGGGATCGAACTTGTCGATGTTCTGCATGTAGCCGAGCAGGGCGTCGATGGCCTTGTCGTTCAGCTGGCCCTTGAACGTCGGCATGGCGTTGGCGTACGGCGGGACCACGTAGTCGCCCGGCACCAGGATCGAGGTGCGGACGTAGTCCTCCCACGTGGCGTAGCGCTTGCCCTCGCCCACGATCGGGTAGGCCTTCACGCGATCGACGATCCCCTTCCACGAGGGACCGATGCCGTCGGTGCCGTCCAGGGAGTGGCACTGGCTGCAGCGCGCGAAGATCTTCGGGCCGGCCTTGAACCACAGCTGCTCCTCGTCGATCTTGTCGAGCCACTGGCTCTGGTCGACCATCCACTGGTCGAATGACGTCTCGTCGAGGACATAGACGTAGCGGTTCATCTTGGAGTGGCCGGTGCCGCAGTACTCGGTGCAGAACAGGGTGTGGCGCTGCGCGTCATCCAGCGGACCCTCGACGGTGGAGGCGTTGGGGTCGCGGACCTCCTTGCCGGGCTGGCCGGTCGGGTGGTCGCACTGGAACCAGGCGTACGTGTAGCGGCCGGGCACCACGTCGCGCTTGACGCGGAAGTCCGGGATGTAGAGCGAGTGCAGCACGTCGCTCGACCGCAGCACCAGCCGCACGGGCTTGCCCGCGGGGACGTACAGGTCGTCGGACTGGGCACCGTTGGGGTACTGGAACTGCCACGCCCACTTCTGAGCGGTCACCTTGACGTCGAAGGCGTTCTTGGGAGCCGTGTAGATGTCGAGGTAGCTGCGGAATCCGACGGTGAAGATGCCGATGACGATCAGGGTGGGGATGATCGTCCAGGTCAGTTCGAGCGGGGTGTTGTGGTGGGGGAACTCGGAGCGGAATCGCTCGCCCTTGCGATGGCGGTACTTGACGACGAAGACCACCATCAGCGCCATGACCAGCGCAAAGAAGAAGTAGCAGATCCAGTTGATGACGTCGAGCGTCCGATCGACGCCGGGGGCGATCGTCGACGCGCCCGTGGGCATCCAGAACGTCGGGGCCGTCGGGCCGTCGGCCTGCGCGATCGCGGCGAGCGCGGCGGCCAGGGATGGGATCGAGGTCATCATGGGCATGGTCTTCGTGAGGGGTGTCCGGTCAGTGGCGTGGCGTGCTTGCGGTGACGGGCGGCGCGAGGCGGCGCGCCTGGGATTCGCGCCACCAGAACCAGCCGAGCCCACCGGCGAGGACCGCTAGGGTCACGGCGCCGCCGAGCTGCATCACCCGCATGGCCAGCACCACGTAGCCGCCGGCCTGCGAGTCGTAGATGTGGCACCAGAGGATGATTCGGTCGAGGGTGGTGCCGATCTTGCCCTCGGAGGCCTCCAGCAGCGCCATGCGCAGGTTGGAGGGCTCGTACTTCACGCCGTACAAGACACGGCTGAGCCGCCCCTGCGGGGTGAGGATGAACACCGCGGCCGCGTGGGAATACTCGCCGTTCTCCTGAAGTCGGTACTCGAAGCCGATGGCCTCGGTGATGCGGCGGATCTGCGCCTCGTCGCCGGTCAGGAAGTGCCAGCCCGGCGCGGAACCCGCGCGGCCGTACTCGGCGACGTAGCCCGCCTTCTTGCCCTCGGCCAGCTCCGGGCCTTCCTTGGGGTCGATCGACAACGAGATCACGTCGTACTGGGTGCCGACGGTCCAGTCGACGCCCTGGATGCCGCGCACCAGCGCGTTCATCACGAGGCTGCAGAGCATCGGGCAGCGCATGTACCCGACCTGGAGGATCGCGGGCCGGTCCACCGGCAGCACGTCGCGGAACGTCACCGAGCGGCCCTGCTCGTCGCGGAAGGTCGCGTCGAGCGGCAGCTGGGCGTCCAGCCGATCGATGATGTCGACGCCCTCCAGTTCGGGCGCCGCGTCCGCCGTCGGCGCACTGGGCGCATACCCACCGCCAACCGACACCTGGGCCGCCACCGGCGCCGCGGGGAACGCCAGGGCCAAGCCGAAGCTGAGGGTCAGGACGATGGAGGAACAGACTTTCACTTGCAATTGAAACAATAGGCGGGCATCACGGCTTCGGCGGCGCATCCGTCGCGGGTGCGGCCGCCGGAGGGGCAGCCGTCGGACCAGGAACCGCGGCGCGCGGCGCCGTCCCGGGCACCGCCAGGGCCGGATTGGCAGCCAACATCGACATCGCCTCGGTCACCGGGATCCGCCGGCGCTCCACCGGAGATCCGCCGACCTCGACCGTGTACGTGCCGCTGCCCGCAAGCAGCGCCGCCTGCTTGGCCTGGAGGTCCTTCAGCGCCATGTACTCCGGCTCGATCACCTTCACGTCCACCTCGCCCTGCTCGGAGCGGAAGTAGATGACGCTCATGGCGATCACCAGGGCGGCGATGATGGTGACGCCCATCAGGGAGACCAGCCAGGTCTTGCCGGGCTCGGGGTCGTCCCAGAGGACGCCGGTGGGGGTCACGAACTCGTTGTCCTGCGAAGCGGTGCTCATCGGGGGTCCTCGGCGGCCATGGCCGCCCGTGGGTCACATGTTCTCGAAGGCCAGGCTCTCGGGGAGGGACGGGTCACGGGCGGCGAGCAGCGACTGTCCGCGGAGCGCGTGCAGCGCGCCGCCGACCACGAGCAGCAGCACGCCCACCGCCATCGCCAGGAACGCCGGGTCGAGGAGGTGCGGCGCGTCGCCCGCGTGCGCCTCGGCGAACGCGGCGTACGTGGAGTACTCGGCCAGGTCGTGGGGCACGTGCGGCACCACCAGGTAGTAGATGTCCAGGAGCCCGAAGCCAAGCATCCACGCGCAGCCGAGGGTGCGCGTCACCGGCCAGCGCTTGGTCCAGCGCGAGATCAGGAAGAGGAACGGGATGACGAAGTGGCCGAGCAGCAGCGCCCAGCTCAGCGGAAGCCAGCCGCCCACCTGCCGGGGCAGGTACCACGCGGTCTCCTCGGGCAGGTTGCCGTACCAGATCAGCATGAACTGACTGAAGGCGATGTAGGCCCAGAACACGATGCCAAAGGCGAACAGCATCTTGCCCAGGTCCTGGTAGTGCTCCGGCGTCACGATGCCCTGCAGCCGGCCGGAACGCTGGAGGCGCTGCGTGAGCAGCGTGACGGTGGCCAGGCCGCAGGTAGCGCACACCGCGAAGAAGTACACGCCGAACATGGTGCTGAACCACGCCGGGGACAGGCTCATGATCCAGTCGAAGGACGCGAACGTGATGGTGAGCCCGAACACGATCATCGAGGGGCCGGCGAAGCGGCGGCAGCGCTCGGTGATCGACACGTCGCCGGTGCGGTCCTGGCGGACGCTCGATCCCCAGTAGAAGGAGGCGATCGCCGCCCACGCCACGAAGTAGATCGCCGCGCGCACGAAGAAGAACCGCTCGTTCAGGAACCCGGACTTCTTGCCGACCAGCTCCGCCTCGGCGGGGGCCACCTTGGCGAGCGCGTCGAGGTCGGCCCACGGGTAGAGGACGTCGAGCGAGCCATTCCAGCCCATCCACGCCACCGGCAGGAACAGCACCCACATCCAGCGGAGGTTCTGCATCAGCGCCTCGGCGGGTCGGCGGACCGCCACGCTCCAGCCGGCGCGCGTCAGGTGCTGGACCACGACGAAGAACGTCGCGCCCAGGCAGATGGCCAGCCCGAACACCATCGCCACCACGTAGTGGCGGGCGAAGTGGCCGGGATCGCCGGAGCGATAGCCGAGCCAGGCGCCCACCGCGAGCAGCGCGGCGCCGGCAAGGGCGAGGTTGCGGCCGGAGCCGGCGAGGATCGATCCACCGAGGTTGCCCTCGGTGAGGTCGGGTCCGTGGTCGTGATGGTGGTTGCCCATGGTTGCGGCGTTTCTCACTTGGCGGCGGGAGCGTCTTGGCTCAGCTGGAGCGCCTTGACGTAGGCGGCGATGGCCCAGCGGTCCTCGACCTTGATCTGCGCGCCGTAGCCCGCCATGTTGCGGATCCCGTGCGTGATGGTGTTGAAGAGCTGGCCCATCGGCTGATCGCGCGTGGTCTCGTCGTGCAGGCTCTTGGCGGCGACCCACTGGGTGCCGTTGACGGGCCCGTTGACGTTGGAAACCAGTTCCATCGCGCGCTGGTTCACCGGGCCGTCGCCGTAGCCGGCCCAGCCGTGGCACGCGGAGCAGTAGATGTCGAAGCGCTGACGGCCGCGGCGCAGCGTGGCCTCGTCCATGCGCATCGCGGCGGGCAGCGCCGTGGCCCACTGGCCGTCGACCACGCCCTCGTACAGGTGCGTGTCGACGTACGACTCGCCCTGCGCCACCGTGCCCTCGACTGGCGCGCGCATGGCGCGGCCGTCGGCGAACAGCGGGTTCGGCACCTGGGTCTTGTACTTGGGCTGGAAGTCCATGTCCCAGAAGATGTGGATCGGCCGGTTGGGGCTGGGGACGGCGCGCATGCGCGCGAACACCAGCGGCGGGATCAGCGCCAGGCAGCCGGCGATCAGCAGCGAGTAGACGATGATGCGCGGGAGCTTGGGCACGTCAGTCCTCCACCGCCTCGACGGCGGTTGCGCCGAGCGACTTCAGGAAGTGCTCGGTCTTGGAGCGGTAGAAGCGCGGGTCGCGCGCGTCGATGGAGATGAAGAACCGGTCGTCGGAGGCGCGCCGGAAGCGCTCGCTCGAGAACAGCGGGTGGTGCAGCCACGGCAGCCCATTCATGCCGAGCATCAGGAAGACGGTGCTCAGCGCGGAGAACAGGATGGTGAGCTCGAACATCACCGGGATGAACGCGGGGATGCTGAGCGCGGGCTTCCCGCTTATCAGGAACGGGTATCCGGTCACCCACACCAGCGCCCAGATGGTGAAGCCGAAGGAGTTGGTGAAGAGTTGCAGCAGCAGGCCGGCCGTGCAGCCAGCGGCACCCGCGAAGAACACCATCACGGGCAGGATGGTGCGCTGGATGCCCATGGCGCGGTCAAGCCCGTGCACCGGGAACGGCGTGTGGCAGTCCCAATAGCGGTACCCGGCGTCACGCACCTTCTCGGCGGCGGCGACGATCTGCGCGGGATTCTCGAACTCGGCCAGCAGGGCCGAGATCCGGCGCGGCGCGGCAGCAGCGGCGGTCTCGGTGCGGGTGGAGGTGGAAAGCGTGGTCACGGTGGGTCTCCGGTCGGGACTCGTTCAGGCGGATCGGCTCCCGGGCTCGCCGGGCTCATGCGTGGCGGGCGACGCCAGTGCGGCGCCGTGGTGGCTCCCCGCACCGTGGTGCGCGCCCCAGCCTTCCCAGTGCGGGTCGGCCTGCGGCATCACGGCCTTCACCTCGGCGATGGCGATCATCGGCAGGAAGCGGCAGAACAGCAGGAACAGCACGCCGAACAGGCCGAAGGCGCCGAGCATGGTGCCGATGTCCACCCAGGTGGGGATGAAATGGTCCCAGCTGGTGGGCAGGAAGTCGTTCGCGAGGCTGGTGACGATGATCACGTAGCGCTCAAACCACATGCCCACGTTCACGAACAGGCTCAGCACGAACATCAGCGGGATGCTGGTGCGCACGGCCTTCAGCCAGAAGAGCTGGGGCGTGATCACGTTGCAGCTCACCATGATCCAGTACGCCCAGGCGTACTGGCCGAACGCGCGGTTCATGAAGGCGAACTTCTCGTACAGCGCGCCGGAGTACCACGCGATGAAGAACTCCATGCCGTACGCGTAGCCGACCATGCACCCGGTCACCAAGATGACCTTGTTCATGTTGTCGAGGTGGCGCAGGGTGATCAAGTTCTTCAGGCCGAAGAGCTGGCGCGCCGGCACGGCCAAGGTCACCACCATGGCGAAGCCGCTGAAGATGGCGCCCGCCACGAAGTACGGCGGGAAGATGGTGGTGTGCCAGCCGGGCAGCTGGCTGGTCGCGAAGTCGAAGGACACCACGCTGTGCACCGAGAGCACCAGCGGCGTGGAGAGCGCCGCCAGCAGCAGGTACGCGCGCTCGTAGCGATGCCAGTGGCGGTTCGAGCCGCGCCATCCCAGCGCGAAGAGGCCGTAGGCGATCTGTTGCACCTTGCCCTTGGCGCGGTCGCGCATGGTGGCCAGGTCGGGGATCAGGCCCACGTACCAGAAGAGGAGCGAGACGTTGAAGTACGTGCTCACCGCAAAGACGTCCCAGAGGAGCGGGCTGCGGAACTGCGGCCACATCTCCATCTGGTTCGGGATCGGGAACAGCCAGTAGGCGAGCCACACGCGGCCGACGTGGATGCCCGGGAACAGGCCGGCGCAGATGACGGCGAAGATGGTCATCGCCTCGGCGAAGCGGTTGATGCCCGTGCGCCACTTCTGGCGGAAGAGGAACAGGATCGCGCTGATCAGCGTGCCGGCGTGGCCGATGCCGACCCAGAACACGAAGTTGGTGATGTCGAACGCCCACATCACCGGGTTGTTCAGCCCCCACACCCCGACGCCGGTGAAGATGAGGTAGGTGACGCAGAACCCGAGGTTCATCACCAGCAGCATGCACAGCGCGAACATCACCGTCCACGCCTTGGGCGGCTTGCGCGTCTCGTTGGCGCGGCACACCGTGTTGGTCACCTGGTGGAACCGGTCGGTCGCCAGGACCAGCGGCGAGCGCTTGCCCGGGACCTCGGCGGTGTTGTCGATCTCGGTGAATCCGCGGGCGGGGTGGCCGGGATCCGGGACGGGGACGCTGGTCATGCCTGTGCTCCGTTGGCGTTGGCGGCGGCGGCGCCGGGGTGCCCATGGCCCGCGTGCCCATGATGGTGGTGCCCGTGGTCGTGCCCATGGTCATGCCCGTGGTCGGAGGCCCCATGGTCGATGGCGGGGTTGTCCACGCGCGCGAGGTACTTCAGGCGCGGCTTGGTGTTCAGCTCCTCGAGGAGGTCGTAGCTGCGCTTGCTGCGCTGCAGCGCCAGCACGTCGCTGCCCTCGACGTTCAGGTCGCCGAAGACGATCGCGCCGGTGGGGCACGCCTGCATGCAGGCGGTCTGCACGGACCAGTCGGGCATCGTGCTGCCGCCCTTGCCCGCCGCGTTGCCGCCGGCGCGCACCCAGCGGTTCTTGCTCTCGATCTTGGCGTGCTGGATCCGCTGCGTGCAGAACGAGCACTTCTCCATGACGCCGCGCATGCGCACGGTGACCTCGGGGTTGAACTGCATCCGGGTCCAGTCGTTCGGCCCGTCCTTGACGTAGTACTCGGGCTCGGTCATCAGGACCCCGCCCTCGCGCACCGGCTCGCGCCGGTTGTAGTCGAAGAAGTTGAACCGCCGGACCTTGTACGGGCAGTTGTTGCTGCAGTAGCGGGTGCCGATGCAGCGGTTGTAGACCATGTTGTTCAGCCCATCCACGTCATGGACGGTGGCGGCCACGGGGCACACCTGCTCGCACGGGGCGTTCTCGCAGTGCACGCACGCCACCGGCTGGACGCGGAAGGCGTCGGGCCGCGCGGCGTCGGCGCCGCGGAAGTAGCGGTCGATGCGGATCCAGTGCATCTCGCGGCCGCGGGCCACCTGGTCCTTGCCCACGATCGGGATGTTGTTCTCCGCCTGGCACGCCACCACGCAGGCGCTGCAGCCGGTGCACGACGCCAGGTCGATGGTCATCGCCCAGCGGTGCTTCGCACCATCGAGGTTGCTTTCCTCCCACATCGACAGGCGGTGCGCCACGTGGGTGGCGTGCTTGGCGAAGTCGGGGTGCTCGCGGTAATGCGCCAGAGATGCCTCGCGGACCAGGGTCGGCAGTCGCTCCTGGATGCTGTCGGCGGGGATCGCCGGAACCACCGCATCGGCGGTGCCGTGGTCCTGCGTGTGCGCAAAGGCGTACGTGCCCGAGGTCTTCGAGGCCTTCGCGCCGGTGGCCATCCACATCGCGGCGCGCGTGCGCAGCGGGGCTGCCGGGAAGCCGGCGCCCGCGGCGATGCCGCCCGCCGCCTCGCCGCGCCCGTAGCCGATCGCCAGGCCGAGGGTGCCGTCCGCCATGCCGGGGACGATCCACGCGGCCGCGGTCACGGTGGAGCCGCCGCGCACCCCCACCTCGACCATATCGCCGTTGCGCACCGACATGCCGGCAGCGGTGCCGGCCGACATGAGGAGCGCGTTGTCCCACGTGATCTTGGTGACCACCTCGGGAAGTTCCTGCAGCCATCCGACGTTGCCGAAGCGGCCGTCGAACACCTTGCCGTCGCAGAAGAACTGCAGGTCGAGACCCTCGGGGGCCGAGGCGGAGGCCACCCAGTCGGCCATCGCCTTCGCGGCACCGGAGGCGGCCGGCGTGCGCTGCACGGGCCACGCCGTGCCCTCGCATGCGCCGCGCTCGACGTTGGTGCGGAACCGCACCTCGAACGCCTCGTCCTTCAGGCCCGACAGGCGCATGTGCGTCCGACGCACGAGCTCGCGGCCCTCGCGGACGTCGTCTCCGGCGATCGCGGCCAGCAACTCGATGGCGCTGCGGCCGCCGTCGGCAGGATCGAGGAGTGGCGCGACCAGCGGCTGCGCCACGGCCACGGTGCCGTCCTGCGCGCGGGTATCGCCCCAGGACTCGAGGAAGTGCGTCAGCGGCAGGTGCCACGCGACCCCGGGCACGCGCGACGTCTCGTCGACGCGGTAGGACAGGTGCACGACGTGCTTGGCCTTCGCCATGGCCGCGGCGAAGCCCAGGTCCGCGGGCGCGTCGAACGCCGGGTTGCAGCCGATCACCACCAGCGTGTCGACGTTGCCGCGCTCCAAGGCAGCGGCGACGCGGCCGATGCCCGCGCCGCACGGCTCGCGCTCCGAGGCGCGAGTCTCGACGGTGTTGCCGTACGCGCCGAGGTGCGCATTGATCGCCGCGGCGATCGCATGGGTCACGGCGGGTTGGCGGTGCCCCGCCACGACCAGCGCATCCTTGCCGGCGGCCTTCAGGTCCTCGACGAGCGCATCGACGATCTCCTGGTCATGGTCGCCGAGCTTCGGCGCCATCGCGGCCATCTGCCGCGCTCCAGCCACGCCGAGGCGGTCGGCGATGGCGGCGGCGAAGGGCGCCACCTGCGAGGGGCGCATCGCCACGCGCTGGTCGGCGTTCATGCCAGTGAGCGTGAGCAGGCCCTCCACTTGGTAGACGCGGCTCATCTGCGCGGTGGCGGCGTCCTTGGCGACAAGCTTGCCGTTCTCGCGGCGGACCAGCGTGCGGGCCGCGGCCCACGCGCGTGCGTTGGCCACCGCCCCGGGGTCGTCGTGGAGGAAGTCGGAGTCGAGGCTGAGCACCACCTTGGCGCGGTCGAAGCG
>JBJOIF010000202.1:0-2626 GCA_046047335.1 Planctomycetota bacterium
TGGGATGCGGCTGCGGTCGATCCGCGCGAACCCGTAGCCGCGCGGAGCGGTCCGTGGGCAGCCCGGACGATCGCCGGCGGGGGTCAGCCCACCTCGACCATCATCGACACCGCGTTGCCGCCACCGAGGCACAGGCTGCAGATGCCGCGCGTGCCTCCGGTGCGGTGCAGCTGGTGCACGAGCGTCACCAGCACGCGCGCGCCGCTCGCGCCGATCGGGTGGCCGAGGGCCACGCCGCCGCCGCACACGTTGAGCTTCTCGTGCGGGATGCCCAGCGGCGTGGTGTCCGCCAGCACCTGCGCCGCGAACGCCTCGTTGACCTCGAAGAGGTCGACGTCGGCGACGGACTTGCCGGTCTGCGCCAGCAGCTTCTCGATGCCCACCTTCGGCGCGATGAAGAGGTCCTTGGGAGCGACGCCGGCGGTGTTGTAGGCGACGATGCGCGCGAGCACCTTGAGGCCGAGTTCCTTCGCCTTCGACTCGCTCATCACGATGACCGCGGCGGCGCCGTCGGAGATCTGGCTGGCGTTGCCGGCGGTGACGGTGCCGTCCTTGGTGAAGGCCGGGCGCAGCTTGGCCATGCCTTCTGGGGTGCTGTCGGCGCGGAAGCCCTCGTCGGCCTCCAGGCCCACCTTTCCCATGCACTGCTCGGGGGTCAGGGCGATGGTCTCGGCCTTGAACCAGCCGTTCTTGGTGGCCTCGGCGGCGCGGCGGTGGCTCTCGACGCTGAAGGCGTCCTGCTCGGCGCGGGTGACGCCGCAGGTGGCCGCGGTGTGCTCGGCGGCGTTGCCCATCGGCCAATTCTCGAAGGCGCAGGTCAGCCCATCGAACTGCATGTGGTCGAGCATGGTGGCCTGCCCGTACTTGATTCCGGCCCGCGCATGAACCATGTGCGGCGCGAGGTCCATGTTCTCCATGCCCCCGGCGACGGCGCAGTGGATCTCGCCCAGTCGGATCATGTTGGCGGCCTGCATGACGGCCTCCAGGCCTGAACCGCAGACCTTGTTGACGGTGACCGCGTTGACGGTGTGGGCGATGCCTGCCTTGAGGGCCGCTTGGCGGGCTGGGTTCTGGCCGAGCGCCGCCTGGAGCACGCACCCCATGAAGCACGCCTCGACGTGGTCCTTCGCCGCGGGCGCGTCGGCCAGGCACGCGCCGATCGCGTAGCTGCCCAGCACGGGAGAGGGCACGCGCGCAAGCGTTCCCTGGAACTTGCCGATGGGGGTGCGTCGGGCGGCGACGATGACGGGCGTGTTCATGGGGCCGGAATGATAGCCTTCCGGGCATGGCCGATCCGGCACCGAAGCAGGCCCCGCGGGGCGTGGTCACCGACAACCTCGTCTCGCTCCAGAGCTTCATCCTCGAGGAGGAGGCGCGGTACCCGAGCGCCACGGGCGAGTTCAGCTGGATCGTGAGCGCCATCAGCCTGGCCGCGAAGATCATCGCCCACAAGGTGCGGCACGTGCGGCTGCAGAACGTGCTCGGCGACGACGGCATCACCAACGTGCAGGGCGAGGAGCAGCTGCGCATGGATGCCATCGCCAACGAGGTGATCATGCGCGTGCTCGGCGGGCGAAGCTCGATCGCGGTGCTCGGCAGCGAGGAGGACGAGGAGCCCACGATCCTCCGCCGGGGCCACGAGGGCGGCCGCTACTGCGTGCTGTTCGACCCGCTGGACGGCTCGAGCAACCTGGACACCGCGGTGGGCGTGGGCACCATCTTCACGATCCTCCGCAATGATCCGCACATCGCGGGCGCAGTCGAGACGGTGTGCCAGCCCGGCCACCAGCAGGTGGCGGCGGGCTACGTGCTGTACGGATCGAGCACGGTGTTCGTGATCACGACGGGCCACGGCGTGCACATGTTCGAACTCGATGCGGCCGTGGGGAGCTTCATGCTGGTCAAGCGCGACCTGCAGATGCCCGCCAAGAAGAAGATCTACTCGGTCAACGAGGCGAACGCGGACGGATTCCCGAAGGGGTTCCAGGAGTACCTGCACTGGGCCCACGCCGAGGGGTACACCAGCCGCTACATCGGCAGCATGGTGGCGGACGTCCACCGCACGCTGGTGAACGGCGGCGTGTTCCTGTACCCGCCCACGAAGAAGCACCCGAGCGGCAAGCTTCGCCTCCTGTACGAGGCAAACCCGATGAGCTTCCTGGTCGAGCAGGCGGGCGGTGCAAGCATCACCGCGGACGGCCGGCGCACGATGGACGTGCAGCCGAAGCTGCTGCATGAACGCGTGCCGCTGGTGCTCGGCAGCCGCGACGAGGTGGAGGCGGTGGCGAAGTTCGTGCGGTGAGCGGGGTCAGCCCTCGCACGGGCCCCAGAAGGACAGCAGGATGCCGAGGTCGGTGCCGTCGACGGCACCGTCGTGGTTCAGGTCCGACGCCGTGCCCGCGGGAGCCTCGCCCCACTGCGAGAGCAGGGCGCCGAGGTCCGCGCCGTTGACGGTGCCTGTGGGGAAGAGGTCGGCATCCGCGCAGGTGGGGGACTCGCAGGTGTCCGGGACGCCGTTGCCGTTCGCGTCGGCGAGTTCGCCCTGGAGGATCTGGCCGTAGTCGACGATGCCGTCGGCGTTGCAGTCGGCGGACCATTCGATGATGTAGGAACGGGTAGAGCCACA
>JBJOIF010000203.1:0-4356 GCA_046047335.1 Planctomycetota bacterium
AAGCACCTCGTTGATCGCCGCCGCCAGTTCCTCGCGGCCGGTTGCAGCATCTGCGGGTGGAAGCACAGCGCCGTACGTGGCCACCATCCGACGAAGCTCGGCGCTGGGGGCGGCACCGCGCCGCGAGGCACCGCGGGCGAGCGCGGCGGCAATGCGGTCGCTCTCGGTGCTCCAGGAGCGCGCCCAGGACCACACGAGCTCATCCACCGCAAACCAGCCCACCAGCACGGCCAATGCGATCACGGCCCAGCGCTGGCGCGAGGGCAGGGCCCCGATGCGATCGCCGAGGTCGGTGACCTGCTCGCCGATGGAGCGCTTCCGCGCCTTCGGCGCGGGTTCGCTGGTGCTCGATCCGGCTGTGGCGGGGAAGTCACTCATGGGTCACGGTCGCTTGCAGCGCTCCAAGAGCATGTCGAACTCCCGACGCAACCGGGCCGCATCCTCGTCGCTGAGGTCGGCACGGCGGCGAGCGGTCGACACGATCGCCAGCGCATTCTGCGCCTCCTGCTTGCTCATCAGATCGATCTCGTTCGAGGTGAGTGGCGGTGGAAGCGGCTCGGGCTCGTTGGTGGCTCCAGGATTGCCGCGCGTGGCCAAGCCACTGCGGGCGGTGCCAGTGCCACTTGAGCCTCGAACCGAGCGCGTCCCTGACGGTCGCGTGGCGCTTTCTGTTGCATCCGATGCGGATGACCCTCCGCTGGAGCCACCCGACATGGAAGTTGTGCCCGTGCCGGTGCCGCCCGGCATGGAGCTCGCCCCCGCGTCGGTACCGCCTGTCGCGTTCGGCGCCCCTGCGGCGACCGTGGTCGGGCTGCGACGACCGCTCATGGAGGGGCCTGGCGCAGGTGAGGCTTCACCGCGTGCTGGCTCGGTCCTGTCGGACGCAGACGCCAACGACGATGGTTCGGGAGCCAACGCCGCCTCCGTGGCGCTTCCCCCGGCGCGCGGTGCCAGCCCGGATGCGGCCTCGTCGACGTCCGCCGGCGGTGGCCCGTAGCGGCGCTCACGCATCGAGCGCTTGGCGTAGTCGATGTCTTCGGGAAGCGCCACCATCACCGTGGGTCGCGTGGCGGTGGCGCTCACGTTGAAGGCTTGGTAGCCGCGCGCGTCGGGGGCATCGGAACTTCGCGAGATCGCCGTGAACGCCCCGGTCTCCCGCAGGTTGCGCTCGAACGCGATGAGCACATCCTCGCCCTGCTGCGTGCCGGCGGGGCGCGCCTTGCCGCGCACCGACACGGACTGGCCGCCCGCCGCCGGTGCCACGTTGATGAAGTCGACCTCCAGACCCTCGGGAGCGCAGCTCGCGAGGTCGGAGAGGGTCTTGGTCATGGACGCGCCTTGGCGTGAGAGCACCCGGTAGAGCGCCTGGCGCTTGCGGTCCTCGCCCTCGGCTGACTCGTACGCCACGGGGTCGGGCAACTTCCATCGCATCAGGAGGAGCCGCGCGCCCTCGAATGCCACCGGTGCAAGCACGATGGTCGCTAGGGCGGCCACGATCACGGCACGCGCAGTCCTTGGTTGGGCCAGGCGGTTCAGGATGGTGGCCAGTCGGTCGGCCTGCGCTCCGGGATCCGTGTCCTGGAGCTGCGTGAGCGTTGCCACTGGCCCGAAGCACGCGAGCGCGGTACCCGCCTCGATGCCGTGCCGTCTCCACCATTGCGGGTCACTGGTACCAACGGCGCGGACGGCCTCGGCGAACCGCGCGGCATCCGCGTCGGTGCATCCGAACCCGCCGCCGAGGACCGGGGAGGCGGCGCGTTCGGCGGCCTCCATCGCGGCGGACATCTCGTCGTTCGGGAGCGAGGCGTGCACGCAGGCCTCGGCGACGGCGCGAACGACCTCGGTCACTTCGATCGGCTCGCCCTCGAGGCCGACGCGGAACGTCCGCGCGAGGATCCCCTTCGAGGAGGGGATGCACACGGCCACCGAGCCGCGCTCGGCATCGACGTGCACCAGCGGATCGTGCGCGAGCGTTGCCAGGGCCGCCAACGCGGCGACTTCGGGCGCATGTGCCACCGGCAGCGCCTCGCTGGGCGCCAGCACCGGATCGTCGCCGTCCTCGGGCCACTCGGCCACGATTCCGGTGCGCATCCCTCCGCGGTCGCCCGGAAGCAGGCTCCATGCCACGCGCCACGACGGCGTACGGCCCAGGACGAACGAGTTGGCGTTGAGCTCCAGTGCGCCGTGCAGCCGCTCGTCGGGCGCCGAAGGCATCTGCACCGCGCGTACGACGCACGCGGTGGAGACCAGCACGCCCACCATCCTCGCGGCGCTCAGCCTCGTCGCCCAGTCGGCGAGCCGATGGTCGTTGGCCGCGAATCGCTCGGTGGCGATCACCTCGATCCCCACGGGAAGCATGCGCGCGGCCATGGCCTCCATGCCCGCGGGCCCAGGCCGAACGACGACCACCACACGGGGATCCCGTCGCGGCGCGTTGTCTTCCTTGGCTGGGCGGGGGCGTGGCATGGGGTCAGCGCTCGCGGTACGAGACGATGGTGGCGGGCAGGGTGGAACGATCCACGACGGCCTCGATTTCCACCTCCGTGCCGGTCGATGCGGAGCGACCGCGGCTCGTGACGGTATACACGGTTCCGGTCACGTCGAACTGCTGCGCAAGCTGGACCAGGAGCTGCGGGCTGACGCCCGACATGCCCGCCAGGTCGGCGACGCTTGCGATGCCCGCCGGATTCGAGTTGCGGCGGGCGACGATGGCGTCCACCAGGCGGGGGTCGATCTGCATGACCTCCTTCATCAGTTCGGCGGAGGCGGTGTTGATGTTCAGCTTGCCCTGCACCGGCTTGGAGAAGTTCTCGGCGGAGGTCTCGCGCAGCACCGCACGCATCTGGTCGGCGTCGAGGTCACGGGGCGCGCCTTGGCCGGCGTCTGCGGAACCGGCGCCGGCGCTCGATCGGCCGCTGCTGGCCCCGCCGGTGGTCCGGCTGCCGCCCGTGGACCGACCGTCGGTGCCGGAACTCCGGCCGGACATGCTGCCTCCCGTGCCCAACGAGCCGCCGCCGCTCATGGCCTGCCCGCCCGTGGCCCCGGTGCGGCTGCTCCCGGAACTGCG
The DNA here is from genome assembly GCA_046047335.1 of Planctomycetota bacterium. GTDB lineage: Bacteria > Planctomycetota > Phycisphaerae > Phycisphaerales > SM1A02 > UBA966. Next base: position 3,068 of record JBJOIF010000203.1, read on the forward strand.
GTTTGCCGTGCCGCCGGCGCCTTGCTGCGCCAGCTGGCTGAGCGGCGTCACCAGCAGCGTCTCGGCGCGCGCGGTGCCCTGGCCGGCCCACGCGGAGAGTGCCTTGGCCTGCACGTCATCCACGCCAAGCGTCTTCATCAGGGTCTCCGAGTCGGCGCCCTGCAGCGGGAACTTCTCGTTGCCGCTCACCGACATCCGCGATTGCCTCGAGCCCGCGGTGAGGTACGCGGACCATCCCGCATCGAGCTTGCCGTCGGGCTTGTCGTCCGGGAAGGTCCTGGGACCGTCGTCTTCGTTCGGATCGAGTCGGCCGTTCAGGTTCCAGTCCTCGCCGCGCACGTACTTGGGCCACGCGCCGGCGACCAGCTCAAGCTCCGCGATGCTCTTGAAGGGAGCGTTGCGCGGGCGGTAGCCCATGCTGCGGTTGCGGTAGTAGTCGGCCTCGGCCCCGAGCTGCTGGACGTTGTCGTCCTCATCTCGCCAGTCGATGATCGCGTCAACCACGTCGGGCGTCATGCCGGGTACGCCCAGCAGCTGCTGGCGGGTCGCCACGTTGATGTTGAGTTTCGACGACTCGTCGCGGGGCCCGGCCCACTCGACACCGTCGTTCCAGTGGCTGATCGTCCACGCTCCCGAGGCGACCTCGCCAATCGCGTTGTCCTCCATGTCGCGGACGACGGCCATCACGTCGTCGGGGTCGGGGAACGCGGCGTGGTATTCCATGATCGCCAGCATCTGCTCGATGCCAGCGCGCGCCGCCCAGCGCGCCTCGACGCGCGCGAGCGCTTCGCGTCCGACCACCGCCTGTCGATACGAGACGATCTGCGTGGCGGCCACCATGACCGCGGCGATCGCCACGGCCCAGACCACCACCACCACCACGCTTCCGCGCCGATGGTTCATCGTGGGCCTCCCCGGCCGGAACCGGTGCCACCGCCACCGCCGCGACCTCCGCCTCCGCCGCCACGGGCTCCGCCCGTGGGGACCCGCCCGACGCCCGATCCTGCGCCCGGTCGGCCGGCGGCGCCAGCTCCGCCGCCGAAGCCACCGCGCCCGCCGCCGGCCGCCGCCGCGGCCGCCGCTGCGTCGATGCCACCGGTGCCCGCGGGCAACGCCACCGGCGGCGCCGCTGCCGCTGCACCACCCGTGCGTGGCGCCGTGGCCCCGCCGCCGGCGAGCCCACCCGCCGCCGATCCCTCGGTGCCAGTCGCGGGTTCCTCCGGCAGCGGTTCGCTGCGCGGGGCGGTCACTCGGTCAAGCACCACCATGGTCTGCAGGGTCACGCGCGT
>JBJOIF010000204.1:0-10244 GCA_046047335.1 Planctomycetota bacterium
CGTTCCTCGCGCCGGCACGCCAGGTCTCCCCCGGGCCATCGCCACTGGCCGATCGCCCGCCGGATCGACGCCACGTCGGGGGCCGTCCTGATCGCTTCCTTGAGCCCTTTCACGTGTCCCATGGTCTTGCCGTACCAACTGATGCGCGAGCGCATGCAGTGCAGCAGGTGCTCCCGGGAGTGGTGCCGCTCCAGCAGGTCCACGTGCCGCTCGATGCAGTCGAGCTTCTGGTTGAACGTCGGCTCCGGTCCGACCGTCCCCGTACGCAGGAGCGCGGCCGCGCGCCGGAACATCCAGGGCGTGCGCAGCGCCCCCCGGCCGATCATGACCCCTTGGCAGCCCGAGGTCTGCATGAGCGCCAGCACGTGCTCGGGCGCCGTGACGTCGCCGTTGCCGATCACCGGGATGGAACGCACCGCGCGCACCACCTCGCCGATCCGCGCCCAGTCCGCCTCGCCGGAGAATCGCTGCACGGTCCATCGCCCGTGCACGGTCACCGCGGCGATCCCGGCCGACTCCAGGTCCCGCGCGAGCGTCGGGGCCACGAAGCGCTCCGGATCCCACCCGAGCCGCATCTTGGCGGTCACCGGGACCGCTCCACGCGAATGCGTGCGCACCGCCGACACGATCCGCTCCGCCAACCGAACCGTCCCGAGGGCATCGCACAGGAGCAGCGACCCGCCGTTCTTCTTCGCCACCTTGTCGACGGGACATCCCATGTTGATGTCGATCAACTTGGCGCCGTGGTCGATCGCCCAGCAGGCGGCTTCGGGCAGTGGGTCGTCCCAGTTTCCGTAGAGCTGCATGCCGCACGGTTGGTCGGCAGGGTCGGTGGCCGCCAGTTCCACGCTCCGAGGTGAGCCCCGCAGCAACGCGTGCGAATTCAGGAGGTCGGTGCTGGCCAGCCCCACGCCGCCCTGCTCGCGGCAGAGGATCCGAAACGCCAAGTCGCAATGCCCGGCGATCGGGGCAAGCAGCAGCGGCGTCTCCAGCCGCAGCGGGCCGATGTTCACGACGACGCCTCCATCGTCGCCTGCTGCAACCGGTACAGCCCCAGCAGGAACGTTCCCGCAACGAACGGGTCCACCTCCAGGCGGCCCGTCACCGTTCCGAAGCGGAACAGGTGCTGGCCCTCCACCCCCATCGGCCGGTCGAGGGTCACCTCGATCGAGTCGAACGGCGTGGGCGGAAGCCCGATGCAGCATCCATCCCACTTGTTGAGCATGAGCATCAGCTCGCGCGTTTCACGCACCTGCAGCGGCGGCGCCCAGTAGCCGCTGATGCGCACCCACGCGCCGCGCAGGTCCGCCACGCGCCCCGGCAGCTCGAAGCGACCCGCCGCAGCATCCACCGATGCCGATGCGCTCGCCAGCAGTTCCCACGTGATCAGGTACGGGTCGCGTTCACTGCCGCTGCCGCGCACGAGGTACATGCCGTCGACGCGCATCGTGCGATCGTCCAGGCGTTCCACCACCGCTGGTGCACCGACCCGCACCTCCGGTGTGCCGGTGGCGACGGGCGCCGCCAACGAACCACCCAAGAGTTCCTCCAAATAGCCGCCGGCGGTGGTCTTGGGCACCACCGCATCGCCGATGGGCCCAGGCACGGCTGCCGCCGGCACCGGCTCGACCGGCATCGCGGCGATGGCCGTGGCACCCGAGTCCGCCACGCGCGGCGCATCGGCCCCCTCCGGCCACGCCAAGGCCAGCAGCGCCGCGGCCACCGCCAACACCGCCAGTGCCCACGTGGCGCGCATCATCGTTCGCAGAGCCCCACCAACACGTCGTGCAGTGCGGAGGCCGGCACCGCGTGGTCCAGGTGGTCCAGGCCCTCGCCGGCCAGGACGGGGGCGTAGGGCGTGCCGGTCTCGATCCGCCCGTGGCTGCCGCGCACCAGCGACGTGTCCAGCGGCACCACGTCGAGCAGTGCACGCATCCCAACCTTCCTCAACGCCAGCTTCCGCGCCACGTAGGCCGCGGGCATCCGGATCGCGGGGTCCATGAAGAGTTCGAGTGGGTCGTACCCCGGCTTGCGATGGATGTCCACGGTGCGCGCGTAGTCGGGCGCGCGCGCGGCGTCCACCCACCACGGGTAGGCGAACCACCAGCCGCGTGCGGCCACGAGCGTGAGCTCTCCGCTTCGCAGATGCGCGGTGCCCGCGGCGCGGAGTTCATCGATCCCAACGATCCGTTCGATCCCGTCCTCGGCTTCCAGCGCCGCGCGGGCCGTGGCCACATCCTCCGGCCGGCGTACGTAGACGTGCGCGGCCTGGTGGTCACACACCGCGAACGCGCGGCTTTCCGAGGTGTCGAGGAGCTCACGCCCGTCTTCCACGCGGACGGCGAGCAGCCCGGCCCGGCGGAGCGCCACGTTCGGCGTGCACGCCGCGTGGACCGGCGCGATCCCGTACTCGCTCACCACCACGACCCGGACGCCGCGCTCCCGGAAGAACCGCTCGAGCTCGCCAAACACGCGGTCGAGTTCGCGGATCTCGGGATCGACGCGCGGGTCGTCGGGCCCGAACTTCTGCAGGCAGTAGTCCAGGTGCGGCAGGTACACGAGCTGCAGGCCTGGCCGGTGCGTGTCCTCGATGCGCCGTGCCGCCGCCGCGATCCAGTCGGTGCTGCGGATGTCGGCACCCGGTCCCCAGAACTGGAACAGCGGGAACGGTCCCAGCTCGTCCTGCAGGCGGTCGCGGAGTTCCGGCGGGTGCGTCCAGCAGTCGGGCACCTTGCGTCCGTCGGCGCGGTACTGCGGCCGCGGCGTCACGGCCACGTCCACCGACGAGTTCATGTTGAACCACCAGAAGGTATTGGCCACCGTGGGCGCCGGAGCGCCCCGATCCGCGGCCCGGGCACGCAGCGTGTCCCACACCTTGGGCGCCTGCACCAGCGCGTTCGACTGCTTCCAGAAGTGCACTTCGGCCAGGTCGCGGTCGTACCACCCGTTGCCGACGATGCCGTGCTGCGCGGGTCCTCGGCCCGTGAGCATCGAAGCTTGCACGGTGCAGGTGACGGCCGGGAAGTCAGGGACCAGCGTGTGCAGCCCACCGGACCGACGCACGAACTCCTGCAGCGCCGGGGACTTCCGGCGCGCAAACACGGAGGGCGAGAGCCCCACCAGGTTCAGGACCGCGACGCGCACTCGGTCAGGATAGGGGCCAACGCGCGGTCCACCTGCGGTGCCCAGCCGCGGTTGGCGGCGGGGCTTGCGGGACTGGGATGCAGGACCTGAAGCACCTCGGGCCACCTGGATCGGTCGCCGCCCGTGGCGCGCCGGGCGTCCACGACCGACGCCGCGCGCCGCGCGGCGAACGCGCCGAATCCCACCACGTGCGCGGGTCGCAGCGCCTCGATCGCCTCACCCAGGGCGTGGTCGCACGCGCGCTCCAGCTCCCGCACGGCGCCGGAGCCCGGCCCCGCCTTCGGCAACCGGTCCGGCGTGAGGTTGGCCCCACTTTCGGCCATGAATGCGAGGGGGCACCAGTTCCACACGAAGGCGCGGCGGAAGAACCGTTCCCGCGTGCCGAACCGGTCACGCGCCCATGACCACACGCGCGCTCCGCTCACTTCGCTGCGCAAGCACGCGAACCCCTGGACCGGGCGCTTCGGGTGCATGCGCTCGGGTGCGCCGATGCGCGCCACGGTTTCATCGATCCCAAGGAAGTCCCGTACCGCCGCAACTTCGCCGAAGGGCACGCCGGTCTGCGCCATCCCGAATGGCCCGGGATTCATGCCGACCAACAGCACGGCGGGACGGGGCCTGGCCATGCGCAGGAACGCGCGGTGCGCTGGCCAGGCGTACTCGAGCGGGTTGTAGGTGAATGCCACCGGGGCCCGGAAGCGGAGCGCGCCGCAGCGGTCCCGGAGGTCCGCGGCGGCGCGCTCGAGTCGGTCGGTGGTCGCGCGGGCGGTCAAATCTCCAGCCGCAGGCCCGCGTACACGCGGATGTCGTTCTGGATGTCGCCGGTCGGCACCTGCGACTGGTACTGCCATCGCACGCCGCCCAGGAGCTTCAGGCCAGGGAGTTCCTGCACCTTCATGGTCCATTCCAGGCGCGCCAGCATCAGGAAGTCCGTGAAGTCGGCGAAGTCCGGCGTGATCCAGTAGCTGCCGACGATCGCTTGGTTCTCGGTGATGTCCCAGTCCCACTCGAGCGACGCGTAGAGCTGCGGGTAGCCCTGGTTGATGTTGCCGAACTCGTAGCTGTAGCCGGCACCGATCTTGCCGATCAGGCTGGCGACGGGCTTCTTGAAGAACTCGTAGCCCAGGCCACCCCAGGCCGAGGCCCGCTGCTCGTAGTCCTCGAGCGGCGCCCATTGGAACTGCCCCTTCGCGAACCACAGGACCCGCGGGTCCGACTCGAAGCGCCGGTCGTACATGCTGGTGACCAGCAGGTTGTTGTCGGTGGTTCCGCCGTCGACGGTCTTGAAGAAGTACTCGGCGGTGTTCGCCCACTTCTCCACGTCCTTCACTTCGTACACCGCGCCGGCCGCCACGCGGAAATCCAGCTGCTTGTTGGCGGCCGACACGTAGTTCACGTTCGCGTCGATCACGAACTTCCAGGGCGAGGGCTCGGCGGCGGGAGGTGCGGGCACCTCGCCCGCGGCGCCCGCGCCAGCGGGGGCGGCACCAGCGGCACCGGCGGCACCATCCACCGCGGCGCCATCCTTGCCGACACCGGCGGCATCGTCGCCCGGGTTCACCGCGTCCATCGGGCGCGGCGCGTCCATGTCGGCGTTCGATGCCGGGCCAAGAAGCAATTTCCGCAACTCGTCGTCCGTGGCGGTCCGCTTGGCCAGTTCCTCCTCGGGCGGCAGCGGCACCACCGAGACCACCGAGGACCGGTCGAGGGTCATCTCGCCCAGCGCGGGGTGGCGGATGGTCACCTTGTCGGCGGTCTCGGCGACCAGCACAGCCTTGATGGCGTCGCCGTTGCGCAGTCGCACCGAGACCGGATCCCCGGCCTTCGCGGCCACCGCGGGCGTTGCCTCAGCCGCGGGGGGTGGAACAGCGGCTGGTGCGGTTCCGGCGGGCGCCTGCGCCTGAGCGGGAGCAAGCACCGCCAGTGCGGCGGCACTCATGAGCAGCGTGGTCTTCATGATCGTCCTCGGTATCCGGATCCACCCGGCCTCGTGCCGGGGCGGCGGGAGGGTACCCGAGGTTACGCTTCTCGGCGTGAAGCGCCCCCGATACGCGAGGCTCGCCCGCATCGCGCTGCCCATCCTGATGGTGGCCCTGATGGCCCTGCCGCTGGCCTCATGCGCAGGCGGGCCAAAGCGCACCAAGATGGGTGAGGCCGCGCGGATGCTCCGCGACCAGGCGATGACCCGCGCCCAGCTGGAGGAACTCTCCAACGCGTTTGCGGATCGCTACTTCACGCTGATGCTCGCGGCCAGCGAGCGCGTCCTGCGCGACAACACCGACATGCAGCAGCGCCGGATTATGAACGGGCTCCGGCTGCTCGGCGTGTCCAGCATGTACGACATCGCCACCAGCCCCGACACGCTGACGCAGCTGGTGGACCAGTTGGTGGTGGTGACCCTGCAGAACTTCTTCTGGGTGGATTCCGGCCGTTCACAGGCCATCTGGGGCGAGGAGCGCGCGCAGCCGCTTGTGGAGAACCTGCGCAAGGCCCGCGAGGACATCTGGGGCATCGCCGCCAAGGTGTTCACCGATGAGCAGCTTGAGGAACTGGACCTCCTGATCTCCACGTGGTGGACCCGCCGCGGCGGCACCGAGTTCGTGGCCTACGTGCGGTTCAGCGAGGTGGCCTCGGTGAAGGGCGAGCAGTTGATCCAGACCGTGCGCGATGGCGGCGGCCTGCTCGAGCCGCTCGACCGCGCGATCGACCAGGCCGAGGAGGCAAAGATCTCGCTCGAACGCACGTTCTTCTGGGCGAAGCGTCTGCCGCTCTTCGCCAACTGGCAGGCCGAGGCCCTGGCGCTCGACCTGGTGTCGCTGCCCGAGACCGAGTTGATGGTCGGCAACATCGACGACGTGGCGACGACCTTCTCGAGCATGCCGGATCGCATCGAGCAATTGATGGACCGGATGGAAGGCACCCAGCAGACCTTGCGCGACGTGGTCGACATGCTGTTCTGGCGCGCGCTCGGGTTGGTGAGCGCGATCACTGCGGCGCTCCTGATCCTGACCTGGTACCGATCGAAGCGGAGGATCGCCCCGTGATCGCCATGGCGCTCATCGTCGCGCTGCATGCCTCGCCTTCCGACGGCGCTCCGCAGGCTGGGTCGACCGACCCCGGCCCATCGGCGCCGGCGGCGTCACCGCATGCCCCCCGCCCCCGCCTTTCGGTGCAGGAACGCCTGCAGCAGCGCACCGGCGCCGCCACCGGAACCACCTCGGGCGAGCGCCTGACGCAGTCGCTTGCGCTCGGGGTCGGTGCGGTCGGAACCTACGGCGAGGAACTCTCGCGCGTGGTCGAGCAGTTCCCCGCATACGCAGCGCGCCCCACGCCATGGACGGCCACGGTCCGAGTGGTCGGCTCCGAAACCATGGGCCCGATGGTCTCGAACCTGGCGATCGGGTTCCAGGCGCTCTACCCGGACCTCAAGATCACGGTCGGCCAGGGAGGTTCGTCGGCGGGGATCGATGCGCTCGCCGGCGGGTTGTGCGAGGTGGCGTCGGTCGCTCGTCCGCTCACCGATGCCGAGCGTGCACGGATCGCCTCGGCCACGGGGCGTGCGCCCATCGAGGTGCCGATCGCCATGGATGCGGTCTGCGTCTATGTGAACCACGCGAACCCGATTGCCGGACTGACGCGCGATCAGCTCAACGGCGTGTTCGCGATCACGCACTCGCAGACACCGCAGCCGATTCTTCGCTGGAACCAGCTGGATCCCGCATCGCCGCTGGGAGGGGAGTTCCTCCCGCTGTACCTGCTGAACGCACAGTCGGGCACGATGCAGCTCTTCCGGGACTGGTGCATGCCCGGCGAGGAGTTCACGACCGTCTTGCGGTTCGTCGAGCCCGGACCGTCCTCCGTGGTCAATGCCTGCTGCGCCTATCGCGACGCCATCGGCATCGCGGGCTACGGATCGGGCCAGCCACGAGCACGTCGGGTGCCGGTGTCCGCGGGTGCCGGCCGGCCATTCGTGGAACCCACGCCGGCCACCATCCTCGATGGCAGTTATCCCCTATCGCGGCCGCTGAACCTGGTGATGCTCACCGGCACCGACGGCAACATCGACCCGTTGGTGCGGGACTTCCTGCGCTACATCTGGTCCGAAACTGGCCAGGACACCGTGGCCACGGTCGGCGAGGTGCCGCCGAATCCCGAGCGGATCCCCGCCGTGCTGGGCGAGCCCGTCGACGGCATCTGGCGCTGAGCGCAGGGGCGATGGTTTCCTAGGATCCGGGCATGCTGCACGCCCGTCGATCGTTGCTGGCGCTCATCGCCTGCGTGGCCATGGTCATCACGTGGGGGGGAACCGGTTCCAGCGCCGCCCAGGATGCCGATCGCACGCTGCATCCATCGGCCTTCGGTGCCAAGCGGCTGCTTGTGGTGCATTGGACGCGGATGGACGGCGATTCGGAAGGCTGGAACGTCTGGGCATGGCTGCCCGGCCGCGACGGTGCGTCCTACGCCTTCGACCGTGCCGACGCCTTCGGTCGCGTGGCCGTCGTTCCCGTGAAGGGTCCAGGGTCCGAGGCCGCCGACCGCGTAGGCATCATCGTGCGCAAGGGCGATTGGCAGGACCGCGACGGCGCGGGCGACCGGTTCGTTGACCTGGGGGCCCGGGCGGTCACGCACGTGTGGCTGGTGGCCGGCGATCCGACCCTTCACCCGAAGCCTCCGGCCCTCGATCGCACGCCCCGCATCACGGCCGCGTTCCTCGACGCGCGCGACCGCGTGACGGTGGCGAGCACCGTTCCGCTCGACCAACCGTCGCTCGGCCGGATGCTGAAGATCGAACTCGACGACGGCACCCCGGTCCGCGTGCGGTCCGCCGCCCCCGCACGGATGGAGGGTGCCGATCGACCGATCACCGCGGTGCAGTTGGCCCGTCCGGTGAAGGACGACGAGATCGCCCGTTTGCGCCTGTCCTACGGCGAATCGACGCCAAACGTGGTGCACGCCCGCGGCGTCCTCGAGGATCCGGCGTTCGTTGCCGCCGATGCCGATCTCGGCGCTCGTTGCGGTCCGGAGCGAACCGTGTTCCGCACCTGGTCGCCCGTGTCGTCCGAGGTCGAGCTGCTGCTGTACGCATCGCCCGCGGCGCTCTCGGCGGATCGCACGATCCCGCTCCGGTGCGGCGCCAACGGCACCTGGGAGACCACCGTCGAAGGCGACCTGCACGGCACCGCCTACGCCTATCGCTTCAGCCACTACGGCGAGCGTCGCACCGTGCCGGACATCCACTGCGTGGCGGCCACCCGTGACTCGCAGCGCAGCGTGGTCGTGGACCTGGCGCGCGCGCAGCCCGAGGGTTGGCGCGATGATGTGGCGCCCCCCCGGCTCGCGCGGGCCACCGACGAGGTGATCTACGAGATCCACGTGCGGGACTTCACCGTGGCGGACCGGTCCTGTCCCCCTGCGCAGCGCGGCACGTACCTGGGGCTCGTGCACTCCGGCCAGGCTGCCGATGGCTCGCCGACGGCGCTCGCGCACCTCAAGAAGCTCGGCGTCACGGCGGTGCACCTGATGCCGGTGCATGACTTCACCGCCGCGCCGGATGCCTACAACTGGGGCTACTGGACGGCACTCTTCAACGTGCCCGAGTCGAACTTCGCGAGCGAGTCCACCGACCCCGTGGCTCCCGTGCGCGAACTGCGCGCCGCGGTCGATGGGCTGCACCGCGCAGGCATCCGCGTGATCCTCGACGTGGTCTACAACCACACCTCGTCCTCCGGCGCGGCCAGCCCGTTCGACGGAACCGTGCCCTTCTGGTTCTTCCGGACCACGCCGGATGGCCGGTACACCAACGACGCCGGCTGCGGCAACAGCGTCGCGGACGAGCGCGCCATGGTGCGCAAGTACATCCTGGACTCGTTGGCCTTCTGGCTGCGTGAGTACCGCATCGACGGGTTCCGCTTCGACCTTCTGGGCACCCACGTTCCCGAGACGGTCCGCGCGGCGGTGGCGCTGGTGCGTTCGATCCGCCCGGACGCCACGCTGTACGGCGAGCCGTGGACGGGAGGGGGACCGATCCGATTCGGCAAGGGCGCCCAGCGCGGCACCGGCATGGCGGTCTTCAACGACCACATCCGTAACGCCATCCGCGGTGACCTCGACGGCACCGCCAGCGGGTTCGCCACTGGGCCGGGCGGCGATGCCGAATCGATCCGCCGCGGGGTGGCGGGCGCCATCGACGACTTCACGGCCTCGCCGGCCGAGACCGTCAACTACGCCTCGGCGCACGACAACCTGACGCTGGTCGACAAGATCGCCAAGGCCGCGCCCGGCGCCGATCCCGCCACCCGGAGGGCGATGCAGAAGCTTGCCATCGGGATCGTCCTGGTCAGCCAAGGCATCCCGTTCCTGGAGGGCGGCAGCGAGATCTGCCGGACCAAGGGCGGCAACCACAACTCGTACGAGGCGGGCGACGGCGTCAATCGCTTCGACTGGGACGCCGCGGGCCAGTGCGGCGAGGTCTCGCAGTGGGTCGCCGGCATGATCGCGCTGCGCCGGGCCCACGCGGGGCTGCGCCTGGCGGAAGCGGCCGACGTACGGCGGGCGCTGCGCTGGGTCGAGGCCGGCCCGGTGGTGGCCTGGACCATCGATGGCCGCGAGTCGGGCGACTCCGCGCGACGCCTGCTGGTGGCGCTCAACGGTGAGCCAGTCCCGCAGACGTTCCGGCCCCCGCTCGGCACGTGGCGTGTTCTTGCCGACGACCGGTCGGCAGGCACCGAGCCGGGTCGACCGGTGGGCGCATCGTGGACGCTGCCTCCCCATTCGATGCTGGTGGCCGAGGAATGAACATGGCCCGGCGCGCGGTGCGCCGGGCCATGCGGTGTTGCGGAAGTGAAGGGCGGGGCCGGCCGGGCCGGCATGGCCTCAGCCGAAGCAGCTGCCCCAGGCGCCCAGCAGGACGCCCAGGTCGATGCCGTCCACCAACCCGTCGCCGTTAAGGTCGGCCGAGCCGGCGCCGCCCCACTGGCCGAGCAGCGTGCCCAGGTCGATGCCGTCCACGGCGCCGTCAAAGTTGAAGTCCGACGGGCAAGTGGAGGTGCACGACACGTTCAGCGTGCCTTCGCCGCCGACGCCCGCGGTCGCGCTGCCGA
>JBJOIF010000205.1:0-19127 GCA_046047335.1 Planctomycetota bacterium
GCGGCGTGGCTGCTCTCGATGGGCTGCCGGGCCGTGGCCCACGAGGTGCACTGCCCCGTGGCGCGATTCCGCGTCGATGCGGCGGGATGGATGCCCGACGGACCCGCCACCGTGGTGGTGGAGTGCAAGGCTTCCCGCGCCGACTTCATGCGCGATGACCTCCGGGTCGACGACCTGCTTGCCGAGCGCGAGCGCCTGCTCGGGCGCAAGGCCGAGATCGAGCGCGAACTGATCCCGGTGCACGAGCCGCACCTGCGACGCGACGGGACGGCGCTCTTCGACGACGACGCCGGATGGGACTTCGCGCACAGCCGACTCCTGCCCTACCGCCGGGTCCTTCGCCAGCTGGCCAAGGTGGAGGAGCGCATGCATGGCCAGACCAAGTTCAACCTGATCGCCCGCTGGCGGCTCGCGGACCGCCTGTGGGTGCTCGCCGTGGCCGGCACCGTGCGTCCGCGCGAGGTGCCGCACGGCTGGGGCCTCGCCGAGTGCGCGCCCGCGCTCCTGCGTCGCGGCATCGGGCACGCGCTCGCGATGGGCACGCTGCCGGTGCGCGTGGTCGTACCGGCACCGGAACATCGCAGCCCCGACGCGCGCAAGGATCGGCTCCTGCGCAACATCGCCATGGCGCTGACCAAGGCTCAATACCGCGGGATCAAGGGCGACTCCCCGGACGCCGGACCCGCCGACGGATCGTCGCCGTCCGCCGCCACGGACGTCGGCCCGGATCCCGCTGGCCACAGTTCGTAGCCGATGCCGCGCGGGTCGTTGGGCAGGACGCGATACCGGATGGACCGGGTGACGGGCGTCGACCGCACCTCGCCGGAGCGACCGGCGTCCTCCGGGGGCAGGAACTCCGGGACCAGCGACTCCAACAGATCCGGCAGGCGGCCGTGCCGCCACCGGTATCCCTCGATCGCGAGCATGGCCTCCCACGCCCGGGCCTGCAGCGCGATCCATCGATTCTGCTCGGCCGATGCGCGAATGCTGGTCGACGCCACGGCGAGGAGCGGCGCCCCGACCGGATCGATCCAACCCACGGCACCATCGGTCGCCCGGCCCGCACGCATGGCCGAACGCACCACCGCATCCACCTGGCGGCGCTCGGCCATGTAGTCGGGCGTCATCGGGGGCACACGCGTCCCCACCACTGGATTCATCGCCATGAGGAGCGTGCGCGACCTGACCTTCGCGGCGCCCGTGCTCCACCGGGACCGCACCACCGCCAGATCGGAGAAAGCCGTGGCGATGTCGCGCGACACCTGGGCGACCATCACGTCGTCCACCACGCCCGGATCAGGATGCTCGCGGCGAAACCGCGCCGCGGCGAGTGCCAGGCGGGCAAGCCGATCCGCGCCGCCGGGCGCCCGGATGGCGGCGATCACGTCCGCACCGACGGGAAGCAGGTGCGGGCTTCCATCGAAGAGCTGCAGACGCACCGCGCGACGCAGGCGGATCGCCGCCTGCATGACCTCGCACGCCTCCGCCACGCGCTCGTGGTCGCCGCGAAGGCCGGCGTCGACGGCCACGTGCGCACCAAAGTGCAGGAGCTGGGCCAGCCGCCTGGACTGGGTCGGCCGCGCCACGAACGGACGTTCGATGGGATAGACCATGGTGCCCATCTCCGCCGGGGCCGAGAGATCGTCTTCACCCAGTGAACCCGGATCCACGATGGGCGCGCGCGCCACCCGCACGGCCAGGTCCCACGCCCCCGCCTGGAGCAGCGCCGGCAGCAATGCGGCACGACGGACCGCGTCCCGGGCACGTTCCCCCTCCGCCTCGGCGCTGCCCGCAGGCGGCGCCCGGCCCGACCACGTTTCGAGCGGCAAGGAAAGCGGGCTCAGCCGTTCCCCCGGCAGTGCCGCCACGGCGCAGCGATCGAACTCGGCCAGCACGTCGAACGCGCGCTCGCCGTCGGACTCGGGCGCGGGCCAGGCCGCACGCAGCCGTTCCATGAGTTCCTCGACGGTCGGCAAGGCGGCCAGGTCCGACTGCGCAAGGGCCACCTCGCGCCGCACCCGAATCTCCCGTGTGCCGAAGACGATCGCCATGAGCGCCAACATCGCGGCCATCGCCCATCTTCCCCAGGACCACGTCTGCCGCACCGATGCACCCCATTCCCGTGCAGGTCGCTCGAACACGACCTCGGTCGACGGCAGGAATCGCTCGACGCCATCGGCACTGCGCACCACGCTGTGCTCGTGGCCCGCCAGGCTGGCCTGCTGGCCGCACTCCGGGCAAATCACCGTGTGGCTCGACGCCACGGGCAGCCCCACCAGCACGTATCGGCAAAAGGGACACGATCCACCGCGGCGCATCACGCGCCGGATGCCCACGCGCAGGACCAGGTCGCCGGTCACGAGCCATCCGAAGCCCGCGAGGGCGAGCGCCAACACCGCCGACACCTCCAACGGAACCGAGGTGAACCGCTCGAGCGTGGCAACGACGAACGTCGCCAATCCCACGGCCGTGACGATCCGCATGAGCAGCGCGGTTCCACGACGCAGCGAGGACGCGGCAGCCAGGCGCGCAAAGTCCTCGCACTGCTCGTCGGTGAACGAGTCAAGTTCAGGGAAGGCGCGGTACGCGGGCGAAGCGATCAACCGCATGACGTCTCCAGTGCATCGGCCGGCATCGGCTCGGAAGCACCCCGGGCGGGACTCGAACCCTCAACCTGCCGCTTAGAAGGCGGCTGCTCTATCCAGTTGAGCTACCGGGGCATGACCGTTGCATCGTAGTCCGGCGGGTCGTGGGCGCCCGACCGGCGACAACCGGGCGAGCGCCTCGCGATCGGCAGGAAAAACGGCGACGCGACGGCGGCCAATTCGTCGGCGGTCATACATTGGGCCATGCCCCACCGGGGTGCGGCGAGCAGGGGCCGCAGGAAGGACGGCAAGTCATGCGGGACATCTCTCGAGGCGTATCGGCCGCGATCGCGGCGACGGTGGTGGTATCGACGGCTCGCGCCATGCCGCAGGTCACGGCACCGCCGTGCGGCGACCTGGCCACGGATCCGTGTCCTCTGGCGCTGGAGCGGCTGTGCGAGCCGGAGTCAAGCAGCGGGCAGGTGACGCTCGGTTCGGCGTGCGAGTGCGCGTGCGGCACCGGCATGTGGGCAAGCCAATCGAAGGTGCGGGCGACGCCGAGTTTGCCGGGTCGATTCACCAATCAGATCGCCACAGTGAACCTCACCCGGTGGCTGTGGTCCACGGCAGCGGCCGCCGACGAGGACTACGCGGAGGCGTCGTTCGACCTCATGGGCAGCAGTCACCTGTGGTCGCTCGGATCGTTCACGCGACGGGCCAGCGCGTCGCAGGCGACGAGCCACAAGGAATGGTGGGTCGGGCTCGGGCCGCCGTGCCCACGACTGGTGTCGCTGGCGGCCAGCGGAGGAGCGATCGTGGAACTCGGGATGAGCTGCGCGGCGCGACCCGGGTGTTCGGCAAGCGGATCGGTGACCGTGGCGGGCAGCTGCAGTTCGGTGGGCCAGGCGAGTGCGTCGCTCCCCGACAAGACGGTGCATGGCTCGGTGGGATACCGCTCCTTCGAGCAGACGATCGAGGTCTCGGGGAACTTCGGTGCGGAGATCGCAGACAATGGCCTCGGCATCGAGGGAAAGATCAAGGGCATGGTGCAGTGGAAGCTCGCGGGGGACGGCAGCGTGTCCGGAAGCGCCGCGTACACCGTGACTCCGGACCGCACCTACTGCGCCTTCACCAACCGACCCATCGTGCGTCGATCCAATGGCAAGGCCGCCGTCATCGGCGGCGGAACCGTCGGCGACAACGGCACGATCGCCGTGAGCGGGCTCGCCATGGTCTCGATGGGGGTGCAATGAGCACGCCATCGTCCGCCCGGCAGCGGTGCCGCCGCCACGGTCGCGCCCGTTGGTGCGCCGCGGCCGCGTGCGCCGCCGTGCTGGCCGCCTCGGGCGCAGGCGCACGAGACGACGCGAGCGCGGATCCACCCATCCGAGGCGATGTCGAGGACGCCGACCGGCGGATCAACCGGTTCCGCGAGCGGCTCGCGGCGGAGGTCCGGTCGATGCGTGCCGCGCTCGACCACGACCACGCCGAGGCCGACCGCGGCACGTTGCTCGAGCGCAAGCGGACGGTGGACATGGCACTCGCGCCGGTGCTCCTGGTCATCGATGCCGCAGCGGCCGTGGCCGCGGACCACGACGACGTGGATCTCCTTCGGGCGCTTCGCGTGGAGTGGCGCGAGGGTGCGACGACTGCGGCGTGGGATCCACCCGGAGCCGGGGCACGCGCGCGGCGGTCGATCGGCGCGTGGCTCGATGCGCTGGCCGCGCCGAGCGCCAACGGGCACGCGCTGCAGGCCGAGGCCTTCACCGCCTCGATGCGTTGGACGGGGTGCGATGCCCCGCTGGCGATCGGCTGGTCGATCGACGCCGCGCGCGGCGGGGACCGCGGCGCCGTCTCGGCCCTCACGGCACGCGCCTGGTGGCGGGTGCCGCTTGCCGAACGCGCGGCGATCGACTTTCCGCTTGACCCCGATGGGCTCGAGATCCGCTGGGATCCGGTTGGGGCATCGGTGGCCGACGATCGTGGGGCATGGCACCGCGAGGATTGGGAAGGCGTGCCCCTCTTCAACAACCCGCCCGACCTCTGGGCCGTGCACGACACGCTCCGGTCGATCCGCGCGCCCGACGGCACGGTGCGGGTCACTCCCGGGATCGCTCACGACGCCCCATCGCGCGGATCCATGGCACCCATCGACGCGCCGACCGTGGAGGCCGTGCGCACGGTGCACCGGGCGGATGGGTCGGTGGTCCGCCGGGAGTCATGGCGGTGGATCGACGGCGCCCTGCGAAGCATCACGATGGACATCGCCCCCCGGCGACTCGTTCACCATGCGCCGCACGGGTATCGGCTGGTCACGGAAGTCGAGGGCCACGTGGATGGTGGTCAGGAACACCGACCGTCGCATGAGCTGCTGGATGTCCCCGGTGGCGCTCGGCTCCGGATCGACTTGCCCGGCCTCCATCCCGGAACACCCACGGCAGGCGGCGATACGGTGGTCGAGTGGATCGCGCCGGGCGGCCAGCGGGCGCACGCGGTCATCCGAGCACGGCGCGACGGCACCGACGGCCTGCATGCCGCCATGCTGCAACACCGCGCCGCCGCCGACGCCGTCGCCGAGGCCGTGGCGCGAGGCGACGGTGCATCGGCAGAGCGTGCGATCGATGCCATCGTGACGTGCCATGCGCGGCGGTCCGCTTCCGAGGTGCACGCCGCGGCCGAGTGGGTGCTGCTGGCGACCACCTTCCGCGGCGCCGGCCTGGAGCAGGCCGCGCTTCGAGCCCAGGCCATCGCGACCGCGATGGGAACGGGCCTCGTGGATCGACCGCCATGCACGGAGGTGGACGATCTGCCGCCGGAAGGGGCTACGACGGAGTCCGCGGCGGCATCCACCCAGTGGCAGGCGGTGGAGGCATGCACGGATCCCGTGCTCGTCGACGGTGCCGCAGCCTTGGTCGCGATGGTCCGTCTGGAGTCGATCCGGAGCGGACGCGGCGGACGCGGGCTCGATGCAGTGGTCGCCGCGACATGCGCGGAGGCTCGGCACGAATGGACCGGCGCCGGCGGTCGGATGCGCGGCGTGGGGGCGGATGGCGTGGCGTGGTTCGCCGATGAGTTCCGGAAGGCATTGGACGCGGGCATCCTGGAATGGCCGATGGATCCACACGGCACCGAGGCGAGTGGTGGCGCCGAGGTCGTGGCGCCCGAGGTTGCGGCGGCGATCGTCGCGCGCCGGATCGTGGATGCGGTGGCGTCGGGGCCGATGGATGATTGGCGACGAGCGCGTGCGCGGCAGGTGCACGATGCCGCCGTGCGATCGGTCATGGACGCCGTGGCGGCAGCGGGCGCCGCGCTGGACCGGGACAGGACGGTCCCCATCGACCACGATGACGCCGGTCGGCTCTTCGCCCGCGATCGCGCGTTGATCGGCAATCCCCTGGCCATCCGCGGCGTGCCGATCGGGACGGACGGCCTCGATGGCATCGAGCAGGCGATGCGCACCGAACTCGGCCGGGTGGCGGCGACGGAACGTGCGGTGGGACCACGGCTCGCCGCGGCGCGGGCGCAGGCGGCGGGCCGCCGGATCATCGCCACGGCTGCACGGCTGGCGATGGAGGCCGTGGATGCATGGCTCGCGTCGGATCCAGCGGGCGCGCCGAACGAACACACCGACGGCACCGCGGCACCGGAGTGACCCATGATGATGCCCCACGGTCGCGCGCTCTGGGGCGCCGCCGCCCCAAAAACGCTGGGCCGGATGGCCCGCGCAGTGCGCCCGCCATCCGGCCCCCAAGCGTGCCCGTCGCCCTTCCCAGGTCGACGGGCGTCCTTCCCACTCCAAGGAGCATGGAGTGCGCCGGGTTCAGGCCCGAAAGCCTCCGAACCACCGACACCTTCCGATGCGGTCGCCGCCGCCGCAAGTCGCCCATCCCGGTTTCGTGGCCTGGCGCGTCCGGAAATGCCCGCCCGGTTCCGCCTGTACCGACGGTTCCATCGGTGCCGGGACTATCGTGCCCGCGCCGATGCCTGACCGAATGCCGCGCTCCCGTTCGGTGCTTCCGTTGGTGGCGATGCTCGCTGGCCTGGTGCTTGCGGCGCAGCGCGCCCCGGACCTTCGACGGCGCGATGCTGCGTTCGCGTTTGAGGCTGCTGCCGCCGCGCGGGTTCCCGAATCGCGCGCGATCGGGACCGGCACGGATGCCGCAGCGATCGACCTGCCGAACCCCGATCCATCGGCGCACGCCTCCACCATGGCCATGCTGCCGAACGGCGACCTGCTCGTGGCCTGGTTCGCCGGCGCACGCGAGGGCGCACGCGACGTCTCGATCCGGATGGCGCGCCTGCGGGACGGGGCGGTCGCCGAGGCGTGGCAGGCGCTCACCGTGCCCGAACTCCAGCGGCAGGTCCACCGCGTCGTCCGCAAGCTCGGCAATCCCCTGCTCTTCACGGCGGCGGACGGCACGGTGCACTTGTTCGTGGTGAGTGTGAGTTACGGCGGCTGGTCCGGGAGCGCGGTGAACCACCTGCGTTCCTCCGATGGCGGCCGGACCTGGGGCCACGCGCGACGCCTGGTGCTCGCGCCGTTCCTGAACCTGGGAACGCTGGTGCGTGCTCCGGCGTTGCCGATGCGCGACGGCTCGATCGGCCTTCCGGCCTACCACGAGTTCGTGCGCAAGTGGGGCTTGTGGGTGCTGCTCGACCCCGATGGCCGGGTGCGCTCGGTCTCGACGATGCCCGCCGAGGAACGATCGCTGCAGCCGGCGGTCGCTCCCCGCGACGATCGGCGCGCCACCGCCGTGCTCCGGCGCGGGAGCGGTGCCTCGGCACGCGTGCTGCGGTCATCGACCGAGGACGGCGGCGCGACCTGGAGTCCCTGCGAGCCGACCGCCGTGGCGAATCCAGACGCCGGAGTGGCGCTCCTGCGCTGCGCGGACGGCGCGCTCCTGATGGCGGCCAACCCGCTCGAGCGCGGCCGACACGTGCTGGCGCTGCTTCGCTCCGACGACGATGGGGTCACCTGGACGCACCTGCAGGACATCGAGCGCGGCGCCGAGGGCGATGAGTTCTCCTACCCGACGCTCATCGCGGCGCCGGACGGCACCATTCACCTGTCGTACACGCATGGTCGGCGCTTCGTGCGCGTCCGGTCGTTCGCCCCGGTCGGAGGCAACGGATGACTGGCGCCGATGGGCTTGGCGTGGCGTCGCAGGGCGTGCTGGTGGCCGGTGCCGTCGCCCTGGTGGCCGGGTTGGCGATGGGCGCCACGGGCACGCGATCGGACGGGGTAACCCGTCGCGCCGTGCCGTGGTGGATTCCGGCGGCGGCCGCCCTGGTGACCGTGGCGGTGCCGATCGGGAGCGATGGGCTCACGCCAGCCGCGCATCTGCGCGGGCTGTGGGGCGATCCCTCCGTGGTCAGTGTGCTGTTGGTGGCGCTGGCGGTCTTCCAACCGAGCTGGCTGCCGCGCGCACCCCGACCCGCCGTGCTCGCCGCGTTCGCGGTGGCGATCGGCGGTCCCCTGCTGCTCACCACGTTCACGGGCCTGCGGCCGCTCGGCATCGACCTGCACGCCCTTGGTTGGACGGCGTGGCCCGTGATCGTCGCCGCGGCCGCCGTCGGCACGCTGGCGTGGCGCGGGGGACACGGCGCGTGGCTCGCGCTCATCGGCCTGGCGCTAGCTGCATGGGGCGCAGGCTTGGTCGAATCCGACAACGTCTGGGATGCGCTCGTCGATCCCGGGTTGATCGGCGTCGCGGCCGCAGGAGCGGTCGTGGGGCTCAGGTCACCGCGCGCAATCGCGTGATCCGACCGATCGGCACCCACTCGGCCACCAGGATGTCGCCGTTGGCGAGCCAGATGGCATCGTGCGGGTGGATGAACTTGCCGGGGATGAACGAATCGCGCGGCGCACCTCGCAGCGCGGACGGGTGACCGTCCCCGAGCTGCGCGATGGCCCGGTTGCCGCCATCCAGGATGGTCACCACGCTCTCGAGATCAGGCACCAGCATCCGGTCGCCGCGCACCTTCATGTCGCACGGCATCCGCATCGATTCGGTCACGAAGCCGAGGTGCGTGCCGTCCAATGCCAGGTACTGGATGCGGCGGTTGCCGCGGTCGGCGACGCAGAGCGCGGGTCCCGCGCCATGCGCGCCCGGACGCAAGTCGACGGTCATGCCGTGCGGGCAGGACACCTCGCCCTTGCCCGCACCGGGTCGCGCCACGATGCGCTTCCACGACCCATCCGTGCCGAAGGCATGGATGAAGCTCCGGCCATAGCCGTCGCCCACGAACACGGTGCCGTCGGGCGCGAACGCCACGTTGGTCGGGCACCACTGGTCGGCCGACTCGTACGCCCCGCTCTGCATCGGGCAGCCCGCCTCCCAGACCACGGTGCCGTCGAGCCCGGTCTTCACCACCAGGCGGCGGCGCGTGTCGCAGTGGTAGAGGAACTCGCGGCCGTCCTCACGAGCCAGGTCGAGGCCGTGCGCGCCACCGGCGAAGTCTGCCCCAAAGCTGCGCAGGAAGGTTCCGTCCGCTCCGTACACGAGCACGGCGTCGCGAAGCGTGCTGTCCGGGTGGACGGTGTGCGCGACGTAGATGTTGCCCGCGGCGTCCTGGGCCACGCCGTGCGTGTCCCCGAAGAGGCACCCGGTCGGCGGCGTGAGCCAATCGTGCTCGACCCGCCATCGGCAGCCCGCCGGACCAATCTCGAGCGGGGCACCGGGCCCCGTGGGTGCACGAGGGGCGGCGGCGGCCCCGGGCGTCGCTGGCGCCGCCCCGCCGTCTTGTGCCGCGAGCGCCCGGGCCGCGAGGCCGGTGGCGACCCCACCCGCGGCCAGCGCCATGGAGCGGGAGATGAACCCGCGACGATCGAGGCGATGTTCGATGGAGTTCGGGTGGGCGCGGTCGGTCATGGGTGTTCCTTCGTTCACGGTTCGTACACCAGTTCCACCTCGGGACGCTCGGCACGGAACGCGGCGACGGCGCCGGGGGACACGCCGGTCCCCTGCAGGTACGCCTTGCGCAGGTACGGCAACTTGCCAAGCATCGCGAACACGCCGTCGCCGGCGCGCGTGTTCACCAGGTTGACGGTCTCGGCATCCAGCGTGCGCGAGAGCACGGCGATGATCCCCGCGTCGGTGAGCGCCGTGTTGTCCAGGCGAACCGTGCGGGCGTTGGGCATCGCCGGCATGGCCATCACGCCGGCATCGGTCACTCCCGAGCGCGCCAGCGAGAGCTCCTCGACGCGCTGCGCCACGGGGAAGATCGCCGCCACGTCGAGATCACCGACCGACGCGCCGCCCGGCACGCTCACCGAGAGCGTGGCGCCGCCCCGGGACACCGGGGCCACCCGCAGGCCGCGCGCGGACAGGCGCGAGGTGGCCGCCAGTTCGTCGGCACTCAAGGGGGCCAGGCCCTCGCCTGCAGCGCGGCGTTCGCGCGGCGCGTCGCTGGTCCGGCCCGCGGCCAAACCCGAAGGTCCAGGCACGCCCGGCGCATCGGTCGACCCAACGACCCCGCGCTCGCGGCCCGAGTTCGCCCCGCGTCCCGAGCCGATCCCGGCCGGGGCGCCTTCGGGCATGACCGCGCCGTCCTCGATCCACCGACGGATGGCATCCAGCTGCGCGGCGCCGAGGCGATCGCCCTCGGGCGGCATGGCCAGGTCGTCGGAATCCGGCAGCATGATGCGCGTGATCATCAGGCTCTCCGCGGGTGCACCCGGCTTCACGCGATGCAGTCCCGACGAGTCCTTGGCGAGCATCGATGCCCGCATGTCCATCCGCAGCCCGCCCTTGCGCTTGCCGCCGCCGTGGCACTCGTAGCAGCGCGACTCGAAGATCGGAAGCACCTCAGCCTGATAGAAGGCAAGCTTCGCGGCCATCGATGGATCGCCGCCGGGTGCATCGGATCCTGGTTCGTCGGGCGCGGCGTCCGCCATGGCCGAGGCCGCACCGGCGCCCTCGGCAGGGCCACCCTCCGTGGCGCCCGATTCGCGCATCTCGTCGAACACCTTCGCCAGCGGTTCCCATGCATAGCCCGGTCCCCAGACCATGGCCCCACCGAGGTGACCGGTCCACGCCACCAGCACCGTGGTGGCCACCAGCGCACCGCGCATCGAGCCCGCAAGCTCCGCGCCGCCCGGGCGCGCCGCCCGGGCCGCGATCCACGCCATGCCGAAGCATGCGGCCGTCGCCGCCACGCCGAGCCAGCGGTGCCAGAAGAGATCGTTCCCGCTCCCGTGGGACTGCGCAAACACCCAGCCGGTGGCCCCGGCCGCCACGCCGCCGAGGGCCGCCAGCAGCATCGCCACCGGCGTGAACGGCGAGGGCTCCGCGCGGCGCTGGATGACGCGCATGGACTCCACCAGGAAGGCGGCCAGCACGAGTCCGAGCGGCAGGTGGACCATCACCGGGTGGAGCCGGCCGAAGGCCTCGAGCGCCGGATGGACGGCATCCGCGAGCACGGGGTCGATGAGCATGGCGAAAGCCTACCGCGCTGCGGTACGGTGGACGGCGTGGGCCTGACGCGACTCATCCTTCACGCGGACCTCGATGCGTTCTTCGCATCGGTGGAGCAGCTCGACGACGCGTCGCTGCGCGGACGGCCCGTGCTCGTGGGCGGCAGGTCGTCGCGGAGCGTGGTGGCCGCCGCCAGCTATGAGGCTCGCGCCTTCGGGTGCCGCAGCGCGATGCCAATGGCGCGCGCGCTGGCCCTCTGCCCGCACGCGCACGTGGCGCGACCGCGCTTCGGTCGATATTCGGAACTCAGCGAGCGCTTCATGACGATCCTCGGGGAATGCACGCCGCTGGTGGAGGCACTGAGCGTCGACGAGGCGTTCATGGACTGCACGGGAAGCGTGCGGCTGCTTGGCGATGGCCCGGCGATCGCGGGGATCCTCCGCCGGCGGGTGCGTGAGGAACTCGGGCTGGCCGTCAGCGTGGGCATCGGGCCGAACAAGTTCGTCGCCAAGCTGGCCACCGACATGAACAAGCCCGACGGCGTCACCGTCGCACCGGCCGATGACCCGCCCGGCGCACTGGCGCGCTGGCTGGCGGTGCAACCGATCGAACGGATGTGGGGCGTGGGCCCGCGCACCGTCGGACGCTTCCACGCCGCGGGGGTCCGCACCTTTGGAGACCTGCAGTCGATGCCCGAGGACCGCGTGGTCGCCACGCTCGGCGATCATGCCCTGGCGATGCGCGAGCGCGCGTTCGGCCGCGACGACCGCCCCGTGCATGTCGAGCACGACCGCAAGGGCGTCGGGCACGAGACCACGTTCGCCGAGGACCTGCACGACCCGGAGCCGGTGCTCGATGCGCTGGCGGGGCTCGTGGAGTCCGCCTGTCGCCGCCTGCGTGGTGCAGGGGCCTCCACACGCCGGGTCACCGTGAAGATCCGCACCGCGGACTTCGAGACCGTCACCCGCAGCGCCACGCTCCCCGAGGCCACGGACTCGACGCTGGCGGTGCTGCGGTCGGCGCGCGACCTGTTCCGCCGCTGGGCGCGCGCGTCGTTCGAACCCGTGCGGCTCGTGGGGGTGCGGCTCGAGGTTGCGTCGGGCGAGCCGACACCGGCGTCGCTCTTCGCCGACCCCGCCGCCGAGCGGCAGCGCGCCATCGACTCGGTGGCGGATCGCGTGGCCGAGCGATTCGGACCGGGCTCGATCACCCGCGCGCCGGGGGCCAGCACAGGTCGCCCCAGTCGTCCGCGTACCCGTGGTTCGTGACCACCTGGATGGCGGCCACCGAGAGGTGCTCGAGCACCATGGACGAACGCTTGAGGACCGTGCGGTTCTCGCGACTGCCGTACGTGGCGCCGCCACGTGCCAGCTGGGCGTGCACCAGCGCACACCGCTCGAGTACGTGCCGGACGATGCGGTCGAAGCGACGCCGTTCCAGCAGCGCCTTCGCGTCCACCTCCTCGCAGTGGCGGGCCAGGTAGCGGTCGGTGAACATGCTGGTCACCAGCGGACGCTCGCGCTCCACGGTGCCCGCCATCACGCCGTCGTGGTCGGTGGCGAAGAGCTGCCGCACGAACGCGGCGATCGCCGCCGGTTCGGCGACGGGCTGGCTGCGCGCGGCGTCCCAGCGCGAATGCAGTGCGGCGAACCCCGCCCACTGCGCGAGGTACCGCTCGTCGAGCGCGGCGTCCGGCAGCGCCGACGCCCGCTCCATCCACGAGAACGCGCGGTGGATCCGGATGCGGTTGTCCCGGTACAGGTGGGCGTTGGCGTACGAGTCGCGCAGCGGCTTCCAGAGGCGCCGCAGCGTGGCCAGGTCGATCGGCGCATGGTGGATGCTCGGTCGCATGTCGACGATCAGGGTAGCGGCGCCGCTCGGCTACCCTCGCGCCCATGGGCGCCCGCGCGGTGATCGAAGTGGCCACGGCGTTCCTCCGCCTCGGCTGCACCGCGTTCGGCGGACCGTTCGCGCACCTGGGGTACTTCCGCGCCGAGTTCGTGGAACGGCGACGTTGGCTCACCGAGCCGGCGTGGACCGACACCGTGGCCATGTGCCAGGTGCTGCCCGGACCATCGAGCACGCAGACCGCCTTCGCGCTCGGGCTGCGCCGCGCCGGGCTGGCCGGCGGGATCGCGGCATGGGCCGCGTTCACCCTACCGAGCGCCACGGTGATGGCCGTGGCCGGCGCGGGTGTGGTGACCATGGGCGCCACCGAAGGCTCGATGGGCTGGATGGCCGGCCTCCGTGCGCTTGCCGTGGCGGTGGTGGCGCGCGCGGCGTGGGGCATGGCGCGGGCGTCGCTTCGCCGGCCGGCGGCGTGGTTCGGCGCCCTGGCCTGCGCGCTCGCGGTGCTCGTGGCAGCGCGGTCGGCGTCGTCCACCATCGCGGTGTTTGCGCAGCCGGCGGTGATCGTGGTGGCTGCGGTCGTCGCGATGGTCGCCGGCCGAGGGGATGCGTCCCGCGCCGAGGCGATCCCCGTGGTGCGTGCGCCGGACCCGATCGCGGTGCCGCGGAGCGCGAGCGTCCTGGCGCTGGTGGCCTTCCTGGCGTTGCTCGCGCTTGCCGTCTTCGCGCCCCTCGCTCCGCCGATGGCCCGGGCCGGCGCGGCCAGCTACGGCGCGGGAGCGCTGGTCTTCGGCGGCGGGCACGTGGTGCTGCCCCTGATCGAGCGCCCCTTCGTGGAGCGTGGTTGGCTCGACGCGTCCACCGTGATCACCGGCTACGCGCTCGCCCAGGCCGTGCCGGGGCCGATGTTCACCATGGCCACGTTCCTGGGGGCGGCGCTCGGGCAGCCGCACGGCGGCGCGGCGAGCGCCTGGGGCGCGGCGTTCCTGACGGTGGCGGTGTTCCTGCCGGGACTCCTGCTGGTGGTTGCCGTGGAACCCGCATGGCGCAGGCTACGCGCGCTGCCCGGGCTCTCGGCGGCGGTCGGGGGCGCGTCGATCGCGGTGACCGGCGTGCTGGCGGCGGTACTCGTCGACCCGGTGCTGCCCGCGGGCATCACCGACCTGCGCAGCGCCGCGATCGCCATCGCTGCGCTGGTGCTGCTGGGCATGCGGCGCGTGCCGGTTCCCGCCGTCGTGATTGCCGCCGCGGCAGCGGGACAGCTACTCGGCGCCTGAGGCGGCTGGCTCTGCCGGCGTCGGCGCATCGCCGCCATCGGCGCTCTCGATGAAGACGTCGAGCAGCTGGCCCGGCGCCACCGGGACACCCGGGTCCTCGAAGGAATAGATGGCCTGCAGAACGCGCGTGTCGATGCGCTCGGCGTTCTCGCCGGAAAGCGTGCGCTTCGGGACCACCAACGGCACGCGGCGCACGAACCGCAGCGGGAACGTCGCCTGCTTTCCGCCGCGCAGCGAGGCCACCGCCGGACTGCCTTCACTGAAGCGCCAGGCGTCGAGCTCGTCGATGTCCACGCGCACGTGCAATGGATCAAGGTCGCCGATGGTCATCTGCGTCCGTGCGCCGGGACCAGCCGCCGCGTATTGCCCGGGCCGCGCGTCGATGCGCAGCACGGTGCCGTCGATGGGCGCGCGCGCGATGCAGCGGTCCAGCTCGGTGCCGATCTGCGCGACCTCGGCGCGTGCGGCCGCGACCTCGGACTCCAGCACCTTGAGGTCCTCCGGGTACGTCCCGCGCCGCACGAACTCGAGGTTCGCCTCCGCCTCGGCCAAGCGTGCCTTGGCGCTGGCCACCTCGTACTCGCGCGTCGGACGCTCGTTGCGGCTGATGGCGGCGGCGTCGCCGATCGCCAGCAATCGATCGAGCCGGCCCTGCGCGTCCGCCAGCGCGGCACGGGCCTGGTCGGCGCGCGCCGCGGCCTGCGCGAGCGACTCGGCCTTGGGCAAGGATGCGGCCTGCGCCAGCCGGGCCTCCGCCGCCTGCCGGCGCGCCTCGGCCACCAACAGCTGCGCCTTGAGCGCGCGGCGGTCGATGACAAAGAGCGCCTCGCCCGCGCGGACGTGCTGCCCCTCGCGGACCGAGACTTCCTCGATGATGCCGCTCACGGGCGCGCCGAGCTCGATGAGCTCGGACGACGGCTCCACGATCCCGGACCCGCTCACGCGATCGCCGTAGGGCGACGCCGGCGGGGGGACCGCGGGGGCTGGCGCCGGCAGCGGCGCGTTCTGCTTGACCACCGTGACCACCGCGGCGATGACGCCGGCGATCGCCAGGACGGGGAGTGCGACGAACTTCCAATTCATGTTCCGGGCCTCACTGTAGCGGCGGATGGGGGCGGTGGATCGCCGGCGGCGGCCGCCGCTTGGGCGAGCGCTTCCGCGGGCGTGCTGACGTGCGTGATCCGCCCGTCCTCGACGTGCGCGATGCGGTCGGCGAAGTGGTAGATGCGCTCGTCGTGCGTGACCACCAGCACCACGCGGTCGGGCGCGCTGGCCATGCGCCGGATCAGGCCCATGACCATCTGCCCGGTGGCGCCGTCGAGGGCGCTGGTGGGCTCGTCGCACACCAAGAGCCGAGGCTCGCCCACCAGTGCGCGGGCGATCGCCACGCGCTGCTGCTGGCCACCGGAGAGCTTGGTGGGGCGGCTCGACTCGCGTCCGTGCAGCCCGACCTCGGAGAGGAGGTGCGCCGCACGGTCGAGCGCGTCGCTGCGCGGGTGGCCGCGCAGGAGCAGCGGCACCGCCACGTTCTCGGCGATCGACACCTGTGGGATCAGGTTGAACTGCTGGAAGATGAATCCCACGTTGCGGCCGCGCCACGCGGTGCGCTGGCGCTGCGACATGGCGCCGGTGTCCTCGCCGAGGACATGCAGCTCGCCGCCGTCGCGCGAGAGGAGGCCCGCGATGATCGAGATCAGCGTGGTCTTCCCGCAACCCGACGGGCCCACCAAGGCCATCATCTCGCCAAAGCGGATGTCGAGGTCCACGCCGCGCAGGGCACGGACGGCGGAGTCGCCGGTCCCGAACGTCTTGGTGACGCCCCGGGCCGACACGCTGGTCCCGTGCCCGGTCATCCCTGGAACACCTCGGCGGGATCGAGCTTCACCACGCGGCGCATCGAGAACAGGCTCGAGGCCACCACGATGAAGAGCACCGCGCCCGCGGCGATCACCGGGATGTGCCAGGTCATCTTGAATGCCAAGCGATCCTGCGGAATGCTCAGGCCCACCATGGCCGTGACGCCGAGGCCCAGGCCCAGGCCGAGCGCGCCGGCCACCAGTCCCTGCAGCGCCACCAGCCCGAGCAACTGGCCGGTGCCCGCACCCATGGCCTTCATGGCGCCGAAGTAGCGCAGGTTGTCCAGCGTGAAGTTGTAGAACATCTGCCCGGCGATGGCCACGCCGACCAGGAAGCCCAGGCCGATGGCGATCCCGAAGTTGATCGGGATGCCGGTCTGCTTCATCCAGTAGTCGATGGTCTTCCACGCGAAGTCCCGCGGCGTGTAGACGGCCAGGGCCGTCTCGCGCTCGATGCGCTCGCGGAGCGCGGCCACGTCCTCGCCGGGGCCGGCCTTCACCAGGATCATGCTCAGCGTGCGGCGGTTGGCCGGCGCGAACGAGATGGCGCGCGAGTACGTCGTGTAGATCGTGGGCACCGCCTGGAACGTCGGCTTGGTCTCGGCGACCGCCCCGATCACCGCGCGCCGCTCGTTGAGCTCGAGCTCCTCGCCGATCCGGATCGGGCGCCGGCCGGCCGACGGATTCCCGGGATCGGTGGGCTGCGCCAGACGCCCGCGCGCACCCCGGGTCTCGATGATCACCGTGTCCGGGCGCCGCAGCGCCGAGGTGTCGCCCTCGACGATGCGCGCCGGCACGCCGATCAGGCTGGAATCATCGACCCCGACCACGTCGCAGAGCTGCCGCGACCCGTTCGGGAGCTTGGCCACCAGCAGCCCCTTGAACAGGGGCACGGCCCACTCCACACCCTCCACGCTGCGGACGCGCTGCAGCGCGGTCACCTGCATCGGCTTGGTGTCGTCGACGAACAGCATCGTCGGATCGGTCACCCAGAGGTCGGCCTGAGGCGTCTCCTCGATGAGCGAGTACGTGCGGCTCATCAGCCCCACGAAGATGCTCGACTGCTGGGCGATCAGCAGCGTGGCGAAGGCCAGTCCCAGCAGGATGCCGTAGAACTTGGCGGTGTCGCCGAACAGCATCTTGATGGCGATGGCGCGCATGGGAGGACGGGGCGCCTAGAGGCGCATCTGCGTGCCGAACTCGACGACGCGGTCGGACGGGAGGTTGAACGCGCTGGTGACGTCGGCGGCGTTGGAGTGCAGCACCACGAACAGCTGCTTGCGCCACCTGGCCATGCGTGCCGGCCCGTTGGGGACGATCTGCATCTTCCGGGCGAAGTACGTGACGTCGCGGTCGTCGAACGGCAGGCCGCGCTCGCGGGCAAGCGCCAGGATGCGCAGGGTGTCGGGCTGCTCCATGAACCCGACCTGCGCCGACACGCTCCAGAAGCCGTCGGGCATCCAGCGCACCACGACGCGGTCGCGGTCGGCCACGTACGGCTCGTCGCTCGGGGCGATCGACAGCAGGATCACCTGCTCGTGGAGCACGTGCGCGTGCTTCACGAAGCTCATCAGCGCGAAGGGCGCCTGCGCCGACGGCGTCATGAACACGGCCGTGCCCGGGACGCGGGGGACCACGTCGGCCCACAGCCGAGCCAGGAAGTCGTGGATCGTCTCGGTCTGCTCGGCGATGCGGCGGCCGATGGCAAGCGTGCCTTGGTTCCACGTCAGCATCACCACGCTGCCAAGCACGGCGATCGCCAGCGCATACCAGCCGCCGTGGAGGATCTTGGCCAGGTTGGAGGAAAGGAACGCCAGGTCGATCACCAGGAACACGCCCATCACTGGCCACACGATCCACGGGCTCCACTTCCAGCTGCGCAGCGCCACTTCCGCAAAGAGCAGCGAAGTGATCACCATCACCGCGGTGACGGCCATGCCGTACGCCTCGGCAAGCGCGGTGGCCGACCGGAACAGGAACACCGTGGTCAGGCAGCCGACCATCATCGCCCAGTTGATGAACGGGACGTAGATCTGCCCCTCGGTCGAGCTGGAGGTGTGCACCACCGCCAACCGCGGCAGGTAGTTCAGGCGGATCGCCTGGCGCGCCATCGAGAAGACACCCGAGATCATGGCCTGGCTCGCAATGATGGTGGCGATGGTGGCCAGCACCACCATGGGGATCACGAGCGACGGCGGCACCAGCCCGTAGAAGGGCTTGAAGGACGAGAGCGTCTCAGGGGTCGGCGGGTTGGCGATGGCCCACGCGCCCTGCCCGAAGTAGTTGAGCAGCAGGCACGGCCACACCACCGTGAACCAGCCGAGGCGGATCGGGCCGATGCCAAAGTGCCCGATGTCCGCGTACAGCGCATCGGCACCCGTCACCACCAGCACGATCGAGCCCAAGAGCAGGAACGTCCCGCCCGGATCCGACGTCAGGAGCCGCACCGCGTAGAGCGGGTTCACCGCCTCCAGCACGCCGGGGTCGTTGAGCACCGAACGCAGGCCCAGCACGCCGAGCACCGAGAACCACACCAGCATCACCGGGCCGAAGACCTTGCCGATGTGGCCGGTGCCGAATCGCTGGACGGTGAAGATGAAGACGAGCACGATGGTGGTCAGCGGCGCCACCCAGCTCGAGAGCGACTCGTCGAAAACGGACAGGCCTTCCATCGCGGAGAGCACCGAGATGGAGGGCGTGATCACGCCGTCACCGAACAGGAGCGCGCTGCCGACGATCGCAAACATCCCGAACAGCGCCAGCCGCAGGTCGGATCGGCGCGCGAGCCCGCGCGGCAGCAGGGAGAGCAGCGCGAACAGCCCGCCCTCGCCCCGGTTGGTGGCGCGCATGATGAGCACCTGGTACTTCATCACCACGATCAGGAAGAGCGCCCAAAAGACCATCGACAGCACGCCCAGGATGAACTCGCGGTCGACGCCGCCGTGCTTGATCACGGTCTCCTGAATCGCGTACAGTGGACTGGTGCCGATGTCCCCGAAGACCACGCCCACGGCGCCGATGGCCAACGCCACGGTCCCGGCCTTGGCGTGGCCATGGGAGGGATCGGTGGGTGCACCGGCCGGGTCCGCCACAGGCGGCGTGGCGGCGGGACGGGAACCATCGGACGAGTCGTCGGAAGGGGTG
>JBJOIF010000206.1:0-6499 GCA_046047335.1 Planctomycetota bacterium
TCCGGCTACAGCTACGAGGCCCGCACCGGGGCGCGACTCAAGGATCCCGACGCGTCGGTCCTCGGCGGCGCCGTGGATCGCATCCAGGCCGAGGTGAAGTTCGACACCACCGCCGAGGCGCTCCCGGAGGTGATTGCGGCCCTGGAGTCGCATCCGGCGATCGAGCTGGTGAGCGCGATGCGCGTCACGCGCAACGAACAGACCCGCAAGATCACCGTTCAGGCCACGGTGGAGTCCTGGGTGCTCTCGGCGGGCGGAAGGCGGTCGCGATGAAGATCACCCTCCCCGCCGGCATCCGGTGGAGTCCGATGATGGTGGCGGCGCTGGCGACCACCGCCGTTGCGACGATGATCACATTGGGGCACGCCTTGCCCCTCATGGTCGATGCGTTCATGCCACCTGCCCGAACTGATGAGGTGGATGCGGTCACGCCGCTGCTGCCCGAGCACGAGCGCGTGCAAGGCACGCACAAGGATCGGTTCGCGGGACGATCGCTCTTCTTCGCGCCGCCGGATTGGAAGCGTCGGGTCCCTCCTCCTCCTCCTCCGCCGCCGCCGCCGCCGCCACCGCCACCACCGCCGCCGCCCAGCGAGTACACGGGGCCGAAACCCATCGGCATGCTGGGGTCGACCGTCTTCCTCGAAGGCGGCCGGACACTGAGCATGACCCAGGACACCGACGGCGTGAAGCTCTTGGCGGTGGAGAGCCCATGGTCGATCCGGGTCTCCCACAAGGGCAAGGAGTACGTGGTGCCGATCGGTCAACGGCCGAACGAAGGCATCTTCCGTCCGCTGGGCTCCGCGTCGCTGCCCTCGGGCATCACCGTGGTACGCGACGATGCCACGTCGGTGCCCACCGGGCCCGGTGCCGCGGCGGCCGCTGGTTCGGTGGGTGCCCCCGGATCGGCCACCACGCGGCCCGCGCCCACCGCGCCGTCGCCGGTCACGCGACCCGCCGTGGACCCGCCATCGGCTCCCTCGCCGACCGGTCCGGCACCTTCCGAGCCTGCACCCCCGGACGCCGAGTCCTCGCCGAGCGAGCCAACCCCGGCGGGTGAAGACCCCGCAAGTGGAGCGCCCGAGGCCGCCGTGCCGATGCCCCTGAATCGCGCCACGGTGTCCCGGATGGACATGGCGACGGCGCGGGAGGCCCTGGCTGCGATCGCCGCAGCGCGGGCACGGACGGACCTCGATGACGCCCTTCGAAATCGACTCGAGACCGAGGAGCAGTGGGTGGTGGACCGGATCGCCCAGTTGGGCGGCTGACCGGATATCCGGACGTTCCGGTGCCCTCCGCCCGTAGACTTTGCGCCCCGCCGGTCCGTCCGGCAGGGCAATCGCGAGACGCCCCCGGCGTTCGGCCAACGAACGTGGGGTCCCGGGCCTGTCCGCCCGCCTGCCTGAGTTGCCCGGAGAACACCCGTGAAGACCCGACCCCTCCCCTCGCTGGCCTGCACGCTCTCGTTGGCCTGCATGCTTCCCACGATGGTGGCCGCGTGGTCGGCGTCCGCAGCACTCGCCGTGGCGCAGGCCGCCCCGGCCGCAGACGAGCCCGTCGACCCGATCGACGAAGGTGGACTGAACCAACCTCTTGAACTGGAGCCCGACGAGGAGGGCGGGACGTCGGCCCCGCCCGCCGTCGCCCCCCCAGTTGCAGCGCCCCCGGCACCGGCCGCTCGCACCGAGTCCGGGCAGGGTCCGGCCGCAGGACGCAAGGCGGACCCGGAGGAGGAATTGGTCGGACTCCAGTTCCGCGACCAGGACGTGAAGGTCCTGATCGACACCATCTCGCTCTGGACGGGCAAGGTGGTGATCCCCAAGCAGCAGTCGGTCGGCATCGCCAAGGTCACGATCGTCAGCGATCGCAAGATGCCGAAGTCCGAGGCGCTGAACCTGATCTTTCAGGCCTTCCGGCTGAATGGGCTGGGCGTGGTCGAGACCGAGGACCTAATCCTCATCGACAACCTCACCGACCTCAGTCAGCTGCAGCCCTCCCTGGTGCTCGGCCCCGACGTCGACGTGATGACGCTGCCAGAGAACGGCAACATCGTCACCAAGGTGTTCCGGATCGTGCACACCAAGGCGCAGCAGGTCGTGGACCGGATTGCGGACTCGATGCCGTCGTACGCGCGCCTGCAGCCGGACAACAACAGCAACCAGCTGATTCTGGAGGGCGACGTCGCGCTGGCCAAGCGCGTGCAGCGGATGATCGACCTGCTTGACGTGCCGGCCTACGTGGACGTCCGCACCAAGACCATCCAGCTCAACTACCAGGACGCGCAGACGATCTCCACGATCGTCACCGACCTGTTCTCCGCGCGGACCTCGGGGACCGCAGGCGGCACGAACCGCGCGCCGACGCCGGCTGGCCAGAACCAAGCGGGACGGGCGCGCACCCCCACCTCCGGCGGGAGCGACCTCCTGGTGGGCACCAGCGAGCAGCTCATCGTGACCGTCCTGGCGACCACCAACAGCATGACGATTCGCGCCGAGCCCGCGATCATGAAGGAGATCGAATCGCTGATCGCGGTCCTCGATGCCCCGTCTTCGCAGAGCGGCGAGGGGATCTTCCGGCTCTACGACCTGAAGTTCACGGACCCGCTGAAGGTCCAGGCGGTGCTGCAGTCGCTGCTCGAAGGCGGAAGCGGCGCCCGGCGCACCGGTGCCGCAGCGCGGGGCAACACCGGCGCGCAGCGCGTCCAGGGCCTCGGCGGCGGTGCGGGCGGCGAAGCCGGCGCGGACGTCGCCATCGCCAACATCTTCCGCATCGAGGCGTACCCGGACTCGAACCGCCTGATCGTGGTGAGCAAGACCCCGGACAACTTCCGGTGGCTCGACGACCTCATCGCTCGCATCGACCAGCCGCTGGACGCCGGCATGCCGCGAAACATCCCGCTCAAGCATGCAAGTGCGGTGGAGCTTGCCGAGATCCTCAACGCCCTGCTTGCGCCCTCGGGCGCCACGGCCGCGATCCGCGCGCCGGAGGAGGGCCTGTCCGGCATCGACTTCAACGTTGCCAGCAGCAACGGCACCAACAACACCAACGCCTTCACGAGCGGCAACAACAACCCGGGCGGCGCTCCTGCCGCCGGGCAAATCCAGTTCCCGTGGCAGACGGCGCGCGGCGCCGGCGAAGACCAGGCCGAGGTGAGCGCTCTGGTCGGCAAGAGCCGGGTGGTACCGAACGCCGGCCAGAACTCGCTGCTGATCCTCGCGCCAGCCGAGATCCAGGACAGCCTCGCGCAGATCATTGAGGACCTCGACAAGCCCGGCCGCCAGGTGATGATCGCCGTGGTGCTCGCCGAGGTGCAGTTGGGCGACGACTTCCAGCTGGGCATCAAGTGGGGTCCGGACGTCACCCCGACCAACCGCAACAACGCGATCCTGATCACTGGCGGCGACCAGCCGATCTTCCAGGGGTCGAAGACGGGCATCTTCCCACCGGACCTGCAGACGTCTGCCCTGAACTTCGGCGTGACGGCCAACGTGGTGCTCCAGGCCCTGGCCGCAGAGACCACGGTGCGCATCCTGCAGCAGCCGCGCATCTTCACCAGCGACAACAAGGAAGCCAAGTTCTTCCAGGGCCAGGACGTGCCCTTCCAGGCATCCAACCTGAGCGACTTCAACACCGGTGGCGGCGTCAACGCCACCTTTGAGCAGATCCCGGTCGGCATCGGCCTCAACGTGCGCCCCCGCATTACGAAGGAGGCGAACGTCAACATGCAGATCGAGGTCCTGCTGTCGAACCAGAACCCCACCAGTCCGCAGGGCGTGGGCGGCAACCCGGTCATCGACCGTCGACAGACCAACACCACGGTCACGGTGAAGAACGGCCAGACCATCGTGCTCTCAGGCATCCGCAAGGAGACGGAGAACAAGATCAAGAACAAGGTGCCGCTGCTCGGCGACGTGCCGGTCCTCGACTGGGTGTTCGCCAACACCGGCGACGTCAAGGAAGTCACCGAGCTCCTGGTCTTCGTCACGCCGCTCGTGGTGGACAATCCGGACGCCAACGACACCAACTTCAACGCCGACGAGCGAGAGCGCCTGCGCGAACTGGCCAAGCCGATCGGTGAGATGTCCAAGGAGATGGTGCGCAAGCGCGATCTCCTGAGCGATCCGAACGTCCCGCTGGCGGATCCAAAGTCCCCGCTCCAGACGATCGACATCCCGCCGGCGCCGCCGGCGGCTCCCCCGTCGCCCGTCACGCCGCCATCGGGCGGGGCCGCACCGACGCCGTGAGCGTGCCGGCCGTGCGGATGGGGTGCCTGGCACGGGCCGCCGTGCTCGCCGGATCGATCGTCACGAGTTGCTCGGAGCGCATCGGTCACACGGACCGCCTGTTGATCGAACCGGCGCGCCCCGAGTCGAGCAGTGCGGGAGTGAACGACGCGCCGGACATCCGTGCGTTCACGGGGCAGGAGGTGCGTGTGCCGAGCGACGGCCTGACGCTCCCCGTGGTGGCGCCGGATGGCCGCTCCTTCGCGGTCCAGGCCCGAACCACCGCGTCCTGGGCGGTGCGCATCGGCGATCCATTGCCGCCGGACGGGTTGGACACCCACATTGAGGCATGGTCGCTGGACAGCAGCCGTGCAGGAACCAAGCTGCGCGCGCTGGACGGCCCATGGCTCCTCGGGCGAGCCGCCACCGACGATGGATTCCTGGTGGAACGGCCACGCGAAGACGGCGGACGGGACATCGCCCTGGCCGGCTGGCGTGATGGCATCCGGATGATCGCCGAGGATGGATGGACGAACGCGTTCGCCGCCGCGAGCGCCAGCGGCGACCTCGCGTGGTCACGGCGGCGACCCGAAGGCGGCGACTGGCAACTGGTCATCGAGCGCGGAGGGCGTCGGCGCGCCATCGGAACGCGACCGGGCGTGAGCTGGCTGTTCCCGTCCTTCGCGGGCGACGGCTCCGGCCTCTTCGCGCTCCGCATGGAGGGAACGGCCATCGCCCTCGCGTGGATTCGCTTCGACGACGCTGGCCCGCCGGGTCCCGACGCCGTGGAGGCCGCGATCACCTCGCCCCTGACGGTGCAGGGAAACCTCTCGGCCGCGGCGCGGGCGTCGGAGCCCTCAAGCGGGCTGTCCGCGTCGCCTCCGGGTCGGGGCGACCTGGCGATCTGGAGCGCCGACCACGGGACGACCGTGATCTGGGCACCGGGTGCCGAGCCGGAGGCGCTTGGCCCGGCGGCGGTCGCTGCCACGGTGGTTGATGACGAGAACGCCCTGTGCACCGAAGCAGGCGGCCTGCGCCGGGATCGAATCACGGCCCGAGCCCGCCCGGGGGAGCGCCTGCTCGATGGAGCGTGGGTCACGCGGCCGACGACGCGCGGCGCCAATCCACTGGTTGCCATTCGGCCGGACGGAGGCGAGCTCGTGATCGCGCCACTCCGACTGCAGCCCGCCACGTCGGGGGCGGACCTCGATCCCCAGAAATGAACCGCCGCCGGGAGTACCGGCGGCAGCGGGAATGTGAGCGGGTCGCAGGAGGGCGAGATCAGTCGTCTTCGTCCTCGTCCTCGTCTTCGTCTTCGTCTTCGTCTTCGTCTTCGTCTTCGTCCTCGTCCTCGTCCTCGTCTTCGTCTTCGTCCTCGTCTTCGTCTTCGTCTTCGTCGTCGTCCTCGTCGTCTTCGTCCTCGTCCTCGTCCTCGTCCTCGTCCTCGTCCTCGTCGTCTTCGTCGTCGTCTTCGTCGTCGTCGAAGTCGAAGTCATCGTCTTCGTCCTCGTCGTCGTCGCGAGCGGCCACGAGCGGGGAGGCGGCAAGGATGGACCGAAGACCGAGTTCTTCCTCGGCGAGTGGGTTCAGTCGGTCGGCGTGGGGCAGGAGAAGGGTCATGGATGGTCTCTCAAGAAGCGTGCGCCACCTGGCGCGGGGCGGAGTGTAGCCATCGCCGCCACCGGTGCACCGGACGGGGGTGCCCCTCACGGGACCTGTCGAGGCGCGAATGGAATCGCCCGGATCACGGTGCCGTTTCCGGCCACCACGCTCCCATCCGTGATCGCCAGCCTGTCGAGCCCGCGTCCCATGGTCCTGACCGTCAGTGGCGGCAGCTGCTGCCGTCCGCCCTGCGAGACCTCGACCACCGACAGTTCAGAGGTGAACCGCAGGGGTACCACGTCGGCCCGACCTTCCGGGTCACCCTCGAGCAGCGCCACACGATCCAAGGCCACGGCCGCCGCCAGGCACGACCGCCCAAGAACCGCGGCAGTTGCCCCGATCGGTCGACCCTCGGAGTCGAAGATGTCGGCTCCAGACTGCCGGAGCACCACGATGGCGTCTCTCCCGGCCAACACGTCCAACGGCGGACCGTCGAGCCCCGGGACAGTCGAGGCCGACAGTCCGAACCGTCCCATGGCCATCTCCCCGGTCCATGCATCGACCGCGAGCAGGTCGTCGTACTGCGTCAACGCCACAATCCATCGTCCTGCCGACCAGCTGCGCACGGTTGACCCGGCATCGGCCGCATCGACGGTCCACCGCGGACCCGGCAACCA
>JBJOIF010000207.1:0-7037 GCA_046047335.1 Planctomycetota bacterium
GCCGCGGATTCGGTCGCCAACGAAGGCACCTCCACCGCCTCAATCCATGCAGCCAGCGCCCGAAAGTCCTCGTGCGCTGCTGAACCAGGCGCAAACGCCGCCACGGAGCGGCCGAAGGTGGCCGCCTCGCGCAGGACCTCATGGTCGCGGATCGGCGCCGGCGCCAGGTGCGGAGCGAACTTGCGGCCGATCGCCCCGAGGATGTCGTGGGAACGCTGGCTGCCGTCGCGATGGAGCGTGGGCACCACCCGCACGGGCATCGGCCGCCCGAGCTGCCCGGCGAGCGCGGCGATCGTCGACAGCTGCCGTTCGGCCCCCCGCAGCGCGAAGTAGCCGGTCTCCACCGGCACCACGGCTTCGTCCGCGGCCCGGAGGGCGTTGAAGGTCAGGTAGCCGATCGTCGGCGGGCAGTCGATGATGCAGCGATCGAACGCGCCCGCGAGTCGCTCCAGCATGCGGGCGAGGCGCCGATCGCGGTCGGCCAGCGTGGCCAACCCGCCGCGCGCACTCTCCAGGCCCGCAAGCGCCACCGTGCACGGCGCCAGGCGGAGATTGCTGGCCACCTCCCACAGCCAGCTCCCCGGATCGGAACCTCCCGGCGGCTCGCACAGGAGCGCTTGGGCCATCCCGAAGTCGATCCGGGCCTCGGGCACGCCGAGCCCGGCGGCGCAGTGCCCTTGCGGGTCCATGTCCACCAACAGCACCCGGGCCCCGCGCTCGGCGAACGTGGCGGCCAGGTTGATGGCCGTGGTGGTCTTGCCGGAGCCGCCCTTCTGGTTCACGATCGCGAGGGTGCGCATCCGTGCCCCTCCCATCGGCGGCCCTGCGCCCGGTGCTGCAATCTGCGCGTCAGCCGGCGCCGACCGCCCGCCACGCCGCATCGATGGCCTCCACGGGCACATCGCCGACGGTCCGGACGTCGCCCGGGGCAAACGGCACCACCAGCCGAAGCCCTTCCCCACGGCGCTTCTTGTCGGCGGACATGGCCGCCCGGAGGGACGCCGCGGCAGCGGTGCCGGGGATCCGGACCGGAAGTCCGAGGGACTCCAGCGTGCCGCGGACCGCGGCCTCCAGTTCCTCCTCGCGACCGTCGCCCACCTCAAGCTCCGCCGCCAGCCGGCAGGCAGCCACCGTCCCGATGGCCACGGCCTCGCCGTGCGTGCAGCGGTCGTGCATGATCGACTCGATGGCGTGCGCGAACGTGTGCCCCAGATTGAGTCGCTCGCGCCCACCTTCCTCGCGCTCGTCACCGGCCACCACGGCGGCCTTGATGCGGACGTTGCGGGCGACGAGTGCCGCCAGCATGGCCGGATCGCGTGCCACCAGCGCGTCGCGTCGTTCCACCAGCTCAACCAGGAGGCCGGGCTCGGCGATGACCGCGTGCTTGACGCACTCGGCAAGCCCGGAACGGAACTCCCGCCCGTGCAGCGTGCCGAGCACCTCGGGATCGCAGACCACGGCGCGAGGTTGGCGGAACGCGCCGATGATGTTCTTGGCGAGCGTGCCGTCGGCGCGCGGGAGGTTCACGGCGGTCTTGCCGCCCACCGAGGCATCGACCATGGCCAGGAGCGTGGTGGGCACGAGCACCGCATCGATGCCGCGCATGTACGTCGCGGCCACGAAGCCAGCCAGATCGCCCACGAGGCCGCCCCCGACCACCACCATCGCCCATGAGCGATCCACGCCGAGGTCGAGCAGGCGGCGGGCCACGTCGGACACCGTCTCGAGCGTCTTCGCCGACTCGCCACCCACCACCGGGACCCGCTCCACGCCGCGACGGGTACCGACGAGAGAGGCGACCACCGCCGACACCGCGTCCTCCGGCACGCCGGCATCGTGGACCACGACCACGCGGGGCGCCCGCACCCCCGCGGCATCGAGCACTGCACCGACGCGATGCAGCGCGCCGGCCCCCACCCACGCGCGGTGGGGACCCGAAGGCACGTCGATGGGGACGATGGCGTCGCTCACGCCGAGGAGGCTAGCGGCCCGCCGGGGTCATCGCCCCGGCGCCGTTCAGCACGGACCCCAGGCCCCAAGGAGGATGCCCAGGTCGATGCCGTCCACGGAGTTGTCGCCGTTGAGGTCTGCGCTACCCGCCCCGCCCCACTCGCCGAGCAGTACGCCGAGGTCGATGCCGTCGATCGCGTTGTCGTCGTTCAGGTCGCCGGGGCACGCCGGAGGCACCGTGATCACCATCTCGAAGCACCCGCGATCGATCACGGGCGCCGCACCGACGCCCGTATCCACCACGCCGGCCACATCCCAGTACCGCGGACCACCGGTCAGGTCGGAGGCCATTCCCCCGCTCGGCGCGAGCGAGTTGTTGCCGCTGTCGATCGCCGGGCTCGACGGACGGAGCGAGAAGTCACCGCCCGAGGCGCCAGCGAACTGCGGGTCGGCATTGAGGTTGCCGGTACCGGTGAACCCGCCCTGCACGATCGAATGCTGCACCAGGTTCGAACCGCCGCCGGCGTTCACTTGGTTGGCCGCGGTCTGCCCCGCGGACCCGCTGTTGCCCCAGAAGACGCAGTTGTAGGCGTTGAGCGTGCCGCCGGACGTCGTGTTAACGCCGCCTGCCGTGCTGGTGGCGGTGTTGCCGGCGAACGTGCAGCTGTAGGCACGCACGATGCTCGAGGAGACGCCGATCCAGATCGCCGCGCCGCCGCCCGAGCCCGTTGCGCGGTTCGCCGTGAACAGGCAGTTCTCGAACGTGGTGTTGCCGCCGCCGTAGGTCTCGAATGCACCGGCGCGCACGGCACTGTTGCCCTTGAAGACGCAGCGGCGGAACGTGCTGGTGACGTTGTTGGTGTCGAACGCGCCGCCGTAGCTGCCGCCCACGTTGTCGAGGAACTGGCAGTCGGTGAACGTGGCCTGCGCGGTGAAGATGTAGCCCGCGCCGCCGCCGAAGGTGCAGCGGTTGCCCTGAAAGATGCAGTTGCGGATGGTGGGCGCCCCGCTGTTGACGATCAGGATCCCGCCGCCCTTGTCGTAGTTGCTGGCGGAGGATCCGTTGGCGTTGCCGCCCCGGACGGTGAAGCCGTCGAGCACAGCCGAGGCCGCGGCCCCAGAACCCACCAGCACGTGGTAGCTGTTGTCGGTGAGGTTGGACGTGCCGCTGTCGTTGCCGAGAAGGTCACCGGTGAGCGTGGTGACGTTCGCGGTCCAGTCGCGCTGGTCGCGCGCGGTCTCGGTGCCGGCGAATCCGCCGTAGATCCCGACCCCCGTCTTCATGGTCAGGAAGACGGTCCGCGATGTTCCGGTGGTGGGCTTGTAGGTTCCCGCCTTCACCCAGATTTCGTCCCCCGACGTCGAAGCCGCCAGCGCCGCGGCCAAGCCACCCGCACCCCGATAGGCGTCCGCCCAGCTGGAGCCGTCGTTGGCGCCGCCGGCAAGGTCTGCGTCGACGTAGCGAATGGCCGCGGAGGCGAACGGCGCGCAGGCGAGGACGGCGGGGAGGACGATGGCGGCGAGTCGGGACGTGGGTCGCATGTGGATCGTGGGGTGGATACGGACGACGCGCGCGCCGCGTTCGGCCGGGCCACCGAAGGTAACCCGCATGGCGGACCGCGCCGAACGGAATCCCTGACGCGGACGAAAGTTTGGAGGTCGAGCCGGACGCGCGCCTCCGGCGGCGTCCGAGAAGACGTGCGCGCCGGAATGACCCCAGAGGGATTCGAACCCTCGTTACCTCCGTGAAAGGGAGGTGTCCTAAACCGGGCTAGACGATGGGGCCGGTTCGGCGCTGCAACCCGCCGTGCGGGCGGATGTGCCCACCATTGAAGCGGGCGTTGGTTGTCTGTGCAACCGGCGCCTGGACTGGGCGCCGGTCGCGGGAGTGACCCCAAGGGGATTCGAACCCCTGTTCCATCCGTGAGAGGGATGTGTCCTGAACCGGGCTAGACGATGGGGCCGTCAAGCGAGCCGGAAAGTATACCGCAGCGCCCCCACCATGTACATCGTTTGCCCACTGGAATTCGAGCGCCGCAGCCTGGCGCCCCTGGCCCGTGCACGCGGCTGGACCCTTGTCCGGACCGGGCCCGGCACGGCGGGGATGGATCGTTGGGCCCGCGGTGCCGACCTTCCCCCGGCGGGTGCTCGGGTGATCCTGGCCGGGTTGGCTGGAGCGACCGCCCCGCTCTCCCCCGACCGAGCCATCCGCGTCGGCACCGTGGCCGACCAGGAGGGCAACGAGTGGACGGCCCCGGGTGTGCCCGAGCCGGACCGCGCATTCCGATGCCTGTGCGTGTCCCACGTCCTTGCCAACCCCGAAGCCAAGGATCGGGCGGCGCGGCAGTGGCGCGTGGACATCGCCGACATGGAGTCCGCCCCGTTCGCCCGCCTCGCCACCGCGCGCGGCTGGGACTGGGCCGTCGTCCGAGGGATCAGCGACGGTGTCGACGAGACCCTCCCCGAGGGGATCGAAGGTTGGACGGATGCCGACGGCCGCACTCGGCTCTGGAAAGTGATCGCGTCGATCCTCCGCGCACCGACGCTCCTGCCGCGACTTCGGGTGCTGCGCGATCGTTCGCGACGCGCCATGCGTGCCGTGGCCGCGGCGCTCGACCGCCTCGAGCCCGCACCCCAGCGTGCCGTGCGGCCCACCGCGCCATGACCGGTCCATCGACGCCCCAGGCTCCGCCGCCGGTGCTCGTCATGGGCGGGACCTTCGACCCGCCGCACCGGGTCCACGCCGACATGCTGCGCCGGGCGGCGGCGCACCTGGGCGCGGCGCACGCGCTGGTGATTCCGGCGTGGCGCAATCCGCAGCGCGACCGACCCGGCGCCTCCCCCGACCACCGGCTCGCCATGGCACGGCTCGCCTTCGCCGCCGTGCCCGCGTGCACCGTGCTCGACCTAGAAGTCGCGGGCGGCGCCCCGGCGTTCACGGTCGACACCATCCGCACGATCTCCGGCATGCAGCGTTCCGGCGCGCTCCCGAAGGGACCACTGCGGCTTGTCATCGGCAGCGACCAGGCGCTCAACTTCGACACGTGGCGCGACTGGCGTGCGCTGGCGGAAGCGGCGCCGCCGGCGGTGGTCCTGCGACCACCGCACCGCCACGACACGTGGCCGGACGCACTGCACGCCCGGCTCGGCGCCGAGCTGGCCTCGTCGTGGTCAGGATGGACCCTCCCGATCGCGCCGATCGATGCCTCCGGGACGGCCGCTCGCGAACGGCTTGCCCACGGCGGGGATGCCGACGACCTTCTGGACCCGGCCGTCCACGCGTACATCCGGCAGCATGGGCTGTACCGCACGCCCGGCGCCGGTGCATGATCGCCAGCGCCTCAGGCCGACTCAGGCCGCCTCGATGCGGAACGAGTGGATCTCGCTGCGGTTGCGGCGCGGAGGCAAGTCGGCGAGCTCGTCGGGGCGCTCGTCGAACGCCACACGATCGGCCGAATACCACTGTCCGCCGAACGACCACTCGTCCTGGAGTTCGATGCGGGACTCCACCATGCGCCGCACCTCGCCGAGGCTCG
Source organism: Planctomycetota bacterium (assembly GCA_046047335.1). GTDB lineage: Bacteria > Planctomycetota > Phycisphaerae > Phycisphaerales > SM1A02 > UBA966. Next base: position 5,487 of record JBJOIF010000207.1, read on the forward strand.
CGGCGGTGACCCACGCCATCGCATAGCCGGCGCGCGGGACGTCAGGATCGGTGCTCTCGACCACCGCCACCACCGACCAGAGCGTCCGGCCGAGCCGGCGGCCGGACTCATCGACGTTCTCCTCGGGATCCTCGTCGAGTTCCAGTGCCCACGCCTGGCGGATCTGGAAGAGGATCTCGTCGAGGTCGGGGCAGTCGCGATCCTCGAGCGTGAGGATCTCGCGCACGTTGAGCGGCGGTTCGGGACGCTCGTCGACCTCGGGCGGCCACGTGTGCAGCACCTCTTCCAGGCGGTGCTGCGCCAGGATGCGCTCGACGTCGTCGCGCAGTTCCACCGGCACCTGCACCTCGATGCCCTTCCAGCTGTCCAGGAACACCTCGACCCACGGGTCGTCCGACTGCGCCCCGGCACCGATCGAGCCGTCCTCCATCAGGACAGGGGCGTACTCGGACCAGTCCTCGAGGAAGTCATCGATCGGCGTGGGCTCCACCGCCGTGAAGACGTCGAGCGTGCGGAAGGCGTCGCGCGAGGAAACCTCGACGATGGGGAACACCTCGTCGGGAAGGAGCTCGAAGAGGTCCGCGAGCAGGGCCGACACCCGCTCAAAGCTCACCACCGCGTAGAACCGGAGCAGTTCGGGCGCCTGCTCGGAGGCCTCCACGTGCTCGACCGTGTACCCCTCCGCCGGGGCAGGAAGGTCAAGCGGCTCCAGCCCAAGGGGCAGCTGGAAGCGGCCGATGCGGTGCCGCTCGAGATCCTTGCGCAGGGCGAACGACTTCATGCGGGCGAGTGTAGGCCGGGTGCGCATCGGCACCAAGCGGCGCCGGCGGCGGGATCAGCGGCCATCCTTGCCCTCAACCACGTCGGTGAAACGCGGCGGGGCGTGATCCTGCATCCGGCCCGAGTCGAGTCGCGCGCAGTAGTCGCGGTAGGCGCGCATGGCCGACGGCCCGAAGATCAGCATGATCGGGATGTTCGCCCACAGCATGACGCCCGTGCCGAGTGCGGTGAAGGAGTCCAGTTCCGCGTCCGTGGTGATGAGGCCGGGCACCGTGGGCAGGAGGATCGCCACGCAGTACACGATCCGGTACGGCACGACCGACCAGCGCCCGAGCAGGAAGTCGATCGCCTGCTCGCCGTAGTAGCTCCAGGAGATGATCGTGCTGATGGCGAAGAGCCAGGACGCCAGCGTGACGATCCACATGCCCATGCCGGGCACGGCGCGGTCGAATGCGTACCCCGTGAGGGCGGAGCCGGCCAGGTTCATGTGCAGCTCCGGGCCGGCCGCGGTCGGGGGCACGTCGAAGCGCGCGGGCTTCCAAGTGATGACCAGCCCATCCCCGCCAGCCGGATGCGCCGCCACCGTGCCGGTGACGCGGTGCAGCGTCCGGCCGGTGTTGGCGTCTTCGTGGGCATTCACCACGATGAATACGTCGTCGTTGACGCGCCACGCGCTCGAGATCTTCGCCTCCTCCGCGGGCTTCGCCGGAAGCGCGGTGATCGACGGCACCCATGCGTCAGCCAGCGGCATGCCCTCGGCATCCGCGTGGA
>JBJOIF010000208.1:0-5201 GCA_046047335.1 Planctomycetota bacterium
CCGGACGCGCAGGAGGCGGTGAACCACGCCCGTTCCCTCTCCAAGGCGTTCCGAGCCGTCGCCGGTGCCGCAGCACCGAGCGTGGTCTCCATCGAGGTGGTCCCGAACGGCGCTCGCCGGCCCATGCAGGGCATGGGGCCGATGGGGGTCCCCATGGGCATGGGCACCGGGTTCATCGTCGATCACGATGGGCACGTGGTCACCAACAACCATGTGGTCCGCATGGGTGGCCGGATCCGCGTGCGGCTGAACGACGGTCGTGAGACGCAGGCCTCCATGGTGGGAGCGGATCCTGAGACCGACATCGCGGTTCTCAGGATCGACCTGCCCGACCTGCGCCCGATCGCCTTCGGCGACAGCGAGCAGGCTGAGGTGGGCGACTGGGTTCTGGCGCTCGGTGCACCGTTTGGCCTCCGCGACACGGTGACGGCCGGCATCATCAGCGCCAAGGGCCGCGAGGTGGGCCTCAGTCCGTTGGAGAACTACCTGCAGACCGACGCCACCATCAACCCCGGTAACTCCGGCGGCCCGCTGGTCGGCATGGACGGGCGGGTGGTGGGAATCAACACCGCCATCGAGAGCCGCAGCGGCGGCTCGGACGGCATCGGCTTCGCGATCCCCGCCGGCATGGCACGGGATGTGGTCGATTCGATCATCGCCGGAGGCGCGCCCGCGCGCGGGTTCCTGGGCGTGCAGATGCAGCCCACGCTCGTGCGCGGCGCCTCCGGCACAGTCACCGCCACCGGCGTCCTCGTGTCGTCGGTGGTTGCCGATGGCCCCGCCGCGCAGGCGGGGATCGTCCCCGGCGACGTCATCGTGCGCATCAACGGGAACGACACCCCGGACATGCGCCGCGTGATGCGCGAGATCCGCCTGTGCAAGCCTGGTGCGGAGTGCGCGGTGGAGTTGCTGCGGGACGGCGAGACGGTGCAGGTGCGGGCGGTGCTCGAGGAATCGCCCGCGCGGATGGCGGCGGCCGCTCCGGCCGCACCACCCGCCCCGCGCCCGGCGCCCAGGATCATCGTTCCCGATCACCTGCGCCAACGCTGAAACCAGGCGCTTTGCGCCCCAAGGACCCCCACGAGCCCGGCCCGTGTCGCCTAGCGACCGGGTCGGGTGTCCATGCGGGCCACCTACGATCCCCGGTTCCGCCATGACGCACTCCCGTGTCCCATGCACGTTCGACACGCCGCTCTCGGTGCCGTTCCGTCATCGCGTGACCTTCACGCGCGATGCGCTCGACCCCACGAACCCGTGCCTCGGCGAAGCGATCCGCGGTTCGGCGCGGTGCATTGCCTTCATCGACGACGGCGTGGCGCGGGCGCACCCTGAGCTGGGGGCACGGTTGGCGGCGTACGTCGAGGCGCGCGGCGCCGGAACATCGCTTGCGTCGGTGGAGTCGGTGCCTGGGGGAGAGCACTGCAAGCGATCGATGGAACTGCCCGATCGGGTGGTCGGCGCCGTGGACACCCATCGCATTGACCGCCAGAGCGTGGTGATCGCCATCGGCGGTGGGGCAGTGCTCGATGCTGTGGGCTTCGGTGCGGCGATCGCGCATCGCGGCTGCCGCCTGGTGCGGCTGCCCACCACCACGCTGGCGCAGGACGATGCCGGCATGGCGGTGAAGAACGGGATCAACCGGGCGGGAAAGAAGAACTTCGTCGGCACCTTCGCGGTGCCGCACGCGGTGGTGTGCGACGAATCCTTCCTCGCCACGTGCCCAGAATGGAGTTGGCTGGGAGGGTTCAGCGAGGCCGTGAAGATCGCGCTCCTGCGCGATCCTGCCCTCCTTGGCCGCATCGAGCGCGATGCGCCCGCGATCCGCGCCCGCGACATGGGCGCGGCGATGCCGGTCATCGCGCGCAGCGCCGAGCTCCACTACCGCCACATCGTGCTCGGCGGTGATCCGTTCGAGGTGCGAAGCGCGCGTCCGCTCGACTATGGGCACTGGCTCGCGCACCGGCTCGAGGCGCTGTCTGGCGGCGAGCTCCCGCATGGCCAGGCCGTGGCGATCGGCGTGGCGGTGGACACCATGTACTCCGTCCGGTCGGGATCGCTCGATGCCGCGGAGGGCCGCCGCGTGCTGGGCGTGCTGCGTGCGCTCGGCCTGCCGACCGGGCATCCGTTGCTAGCGGACGCCCGTGCTGTGGAGGCTGGGCTCGAGGAGTTCCGCGAGCATCTCGGTGGACGGCTGACGGTGACCATGCTGCGTGGCATCGGTGATGCCGTCGACGTGCACGCGATCGACGGGGCACTGCTGCGCGACGCGATCGCCGACGCGTCCTGCACCTAGACTGCGGCCATGTCAGCAGCCGTGCCCAGCAGCGGAACGCCGATGACCCGGGCGCAGGTCGTCGATGCGTACTTCATGGAGCACCGCGCGCGCCTGCTGGACGTCGCGGCGTTCCTCGACCGAGTGGACCGGGCCGGATCCGGCGACGACGACTTCCGGATGCACGCGTTCCGCGAGGCGGTGGCGATCCTGGGCGACGGCGGTCCTGACCGTGCGCGTCGCGTGCTGGAACTGTTCAGCGACCCCACCACGGAGCCCGTCGCCAAGGCGGGCATGAAGGGAGCCACCGGCGCGCACGATCCATCGAAGGGCGGTGGCTGACGTGTACATCGACCCGCACGTGCACATGGTCAGCCGGTCCACGGACGACTACGTGCGCATGGCGCGCGCCGGCTGCGCGGCCATCACCGAGCCCGCCTTCTGGGCCGGCTACGACCGGTCGAGCCCGCAGGGGTTCTTCGATTACTTCCGGCAGCTCACCGAGTTCGAGCCGCGTCGCGCCGCCCAGTACGGCATCCGGCACCACTCGTGGCTCTGCATCAATCCGAAGGAGGCCGAGGACCCGGTGTTCGCCCGCGAGGTCATCGGACTGATCCCCGGGTTCCTGGAGCGCGAGAACGTGCTGGGGATCGGCGAGATCGGCCTCAACAAGAACAGCCGCAACGAGCTGGAGATCCTGGAGGCGCACCTGCAGCTTGCGTCGGACCACGGGTTGCTGGTGCTCGTGCACACGCCGCACCTGGAGGACAAGCTGAAGGGAACGCGGCTGATCCTCGACGCCATCCGACGCTTTCCGAAACTCGATCCGGGGCGGGTGCTGATCGACCACGTCGAGGAGCACACCGCGCCGGTGGTGCTCGACGGCGGGTACTGGTGCGGCATGACGCTGTACCCCGACACCAAGTGCACGCCGCAGCGGGCGGTCGACATCATCGAGCGGTACGGAAGCGAACGCATCTGGATGAATTCCGCGGGCGACTGGGGGCACAGCGATCCCCTGGCCGTGCCGAAGGCGCAGATGGAGATGCGCCGGCGTGGTCACTTGGAGGCGCTGGTGCGCAAGGTGACTTTTGAGAACCCGGAGCGGTTCCTGTCGCAGTCGGGCCGCTTCAGCGCGCAGCCGCTGCGCCCGACCGCGCCGGACGTCACCCGATGACCGCACCCGGCACCGCTCCATCGCTTCCGGCGCACGACGGCGCGCAGCCCCGCCGTGGACTGGTGCTGCTGGCCATGACCGGGAGCCTGTCGATGATCTTCGTCGACATGACCGTGGTCGGGGTGGCGCTCCCGCGGATCGGCGCGTCGCTCGGCATGGACGACGTGGCCCAGGCGTGGATCGTCACCAGCTACCTGCTCGCGCTGGCTTCGCTGATGGCGATCGGCGGGCGGATCGGGGACCTGGTCGGCAAGGTGCCGGCGTTCGTCACCGGAGTCGCTGCGTTCGCGGCGGCCAGCGCCATCTGTGCGCTTGCCACGGACGGCACGCAGATGATCGTCGGTCGAGTGCTGCAGGGCGTGGCCGCGTGCCTCATGCAGCCCGCCTCAGGCGCGCTGGTGATCGGCGCGTTCGCTCCCGGGGAGCGCGGCAAGGCGATGGCGGCCTACGTGGGCATCCCAATGGTGTTCATGGCCCTGGGACCCGCGGTGGGCGGCGCCATCGTCGAAGGGTGGGGATGGAAGTGGGTGTTCCTGCTGAACCTCCCGATTGCGGCCGTGGCGATCGGGCTCACGCTGTACGCGCGTCCGCGAGATGCCCGCAGCGGCGATCGGCACATCGACTGGTTGGGCGGTGCGCTGCTGATGCTCGGCCTGCCGCCGACGGTGTTCGGCATCCAGCAACTTGGGGCGGCGCGGGCGGATGGATCGCTGCGCTGGGACGACCCATGGACGCTGGGAGCCATTGCCGGCGGCTCGATCGCCCTGGTGGCGTTCGTGCGTCGGCAGTGGCGGCATCCGCGGCCCTTGCTCCGCCTGCGGCTCTTCGCGGACCACGCCCTGGCCGCGGATGCCGTGGTCATCATGTGCATGCAGTTCGCCATGACTGGCCTGGTGGTGGCGGGGTCGCTGTACGCGCAGGACGTGCTCGGGTACTCGCCCACCAAGGCGGGCGCATCGCTCCTGCCGATGCTGGCCCCGGTGATCCTGGTGGTGCACGTGGCCGGGCGGTGGTACGACCGTGCCGGCGTGCGCGCTCCGGCGACGTGGGGCACGTCCATGGCGAGCGCGGGAATGCTCGTGCAGGCGGTGGGTGCGTGGTTCCAGAACTACCCGGTGATGGCGGCGGGGATGTTCGTGCTCGGGTTGGGGATCGCCTTGACGATGAGCCCGACCAACACCGACGCGCTCGGCCGTGTGCCGCATGCCGAGCGTGGCCAGGTGTCCGGACTGGTGCAGACGATGCGGCAGGTCGGCGGCAGCGTGGGCGTGGCCACGGTGGCGGCGGCGGTGGCGCTGTCGATGGGCGCGTTCATGCGTCACGAGGCGCCCACGGACCTATCTTCGGTCGATCGCCTGCGCACGATGCTGCGGTCCGCCGACGAAGCCTCCCGCGCGGCTGCGGCATCGCACCCCGACTTCCGGTCCGTGCAGCGGGCGTCCGCTCGGGCCTACGCCGTGGGGTATGCCGTCGCGGCGCTGGGCACGGCGTGCGCGCTCATCGCGGTGCGCCGCTGGATGACGCCGGGACCGGCGCCGGCGCGGGCATCGTCGGCTGCACCGGGTCCGCCGGGACCGTGATCCGGAAGGGGTGCGCCGGGAGCCGGCTCACCTCGTCGATCAGGTTGGCGTCGGCGGGGTTGTCCTGCCATGCGTAGCGAACCTCCATCGGCACCGGCACGTCGGGGTGGCGAACGCGCAGGCCGTTGGGTGGGACCAACTCCGCCTCCGCGCGCAGGAACTTCCCGTCGGC
>JBJOIF010000209.1:0-4523 GCA_046047335.1 Planctomycetota bacterium
GGTCCGTCGTGGGCCGGACGTGATCTTCACGGCCGACATCGCCGACCCAGGAACCGCCAAGGTGGTGTGCTCGCCGAACGCCGGGGAGACCCTGTTCTACGTGGGCCTGCCGTCGGACAGCGTGATCGACGTGCTGGCGGCATGGATCAAGGCCGTCGGCGACCCCAAGGCCGCGTCGGGCCGTCTGCGCGTCTTTGTCGGGCAGCGGCTCGTGCGCAAGCTCTGCATGACGTGCCGCGCGGAGTACACGCCCGGTGCCGCGGAGGCCAAGATGCTGGCGATCCCGGCAGGCAAGAGCGTGAAGATCTACAAGCAGTCCGGCAAGGTGCTGATCAAGGAGCAGCCCGCCGAGTGCCCGACCTGCAAGGGGTCGGGGTTCGTCGGGGTGACCGGAGCCATCGAGGTGCTTCCGTTCGACGACCGAGCGCGCGAACTCCTGGCCGCCGGTGACGTCAAGGGTGCCGTGCAGCACTGCCGGCGGACCTTCAAGTGCCCGTCGGTGCAGGATGCCGCGCTCCTCAAGGTCCGGGCCGGCGAAACCAGTTTCGACGAGATCAAGCGGGTGTTTGCCCCGCCGGCGGCACCCGCTCCGGCGGCCACGGCGGGCGCCAAGCCCGCGGTCAAGCCCGCCGCCCCGGCATCCAAGCCCAAGGCCTGAGGAACGACGCGCCATGTACATCTCGCTCATCGCCTTCGCGTCCGTCCTGCTGATCGCCTATTGGTGGTCGAACGCGGGCGCATTCAGCGCCCTGATCCACCTGCTCTGCGTCATCACCGCCGGGGCCATCGCCTTTGCCCTGTGGGAGCCGATCGCCTACGCCGTCATGGAGCGCGGCATGGACGGCCATGGCAAGGGCATCGCGCTGGCAGGCACGTTCATTCTGATGCTGGCCGTCCTCCGCTTCGTCACCGACAAGGTGATCCCGATGAACCTGACGATTCCGCGCGCCGCGGACGTGGTGGTCGGCGGGCTGTTCGGGGCCTGCTCGGGCGTGCTCTCGGTGGGATTGGTGCTCATCTCGTTCGGCTACTTCCAGTCGACGGTCACCATCTTCGACTGGACGGGATGGTCGCGCCGCACGGACGTCCCGATCGCACCGACCTTCGGCTCGGACAATGCCCCGGGCCTGGTGCTTGTGTCGGCGACCTCGGGCTTCTTCAACTATCTGTCCTGGGGTGCCTACACCCCGTGGCTCGGCGGCGGGACGCTGGGCACGCACGCCCCCGACCTCGCGCGGACCGCAGCGTCGCTCAACCGGGACTCCACGTCCGAGGGCCTCGGCCGCATCGGCATCCAGCCGTCGGCGATCAGCGGGCTCAAGCTGCTCGACGTTCCGTCGGTGGCGCTGAATGCTGGCGTCGGCACCGCGCCGGAGGCGGCGTGGGCGGTGGCGTTCACGGTGGCGCAGGACGGTTTCGACGGCGGTGGACAGCAGTTCCTGCTCTCGGCGTCGCAGGCGCGCCTCATCGGCGACGGCAAGGGCGGGCGCAACGCCACGGTGGCCTATCCCCTCTCTTGGGTGCAGGGCGTGGCGGGAGGTGGCCTGCGCCAGTTCTACTTCAGCGCCGTGAGCAACGTGGCGACCTCGATCCCCGCGCAGGGCGAGGGGACCTTCGTCCTGCTGTTCCCCAAGTCGGCCCTGAATGCCCAGCAGCCGAAGTTCATCGAGATCAAGGGTGCGCGCTTCCGTGCGCCCGCACCGACGCCGGCGGGCGACATCCTCGGCGGCGTGGCCTCGGCGTCGTCGTCCGACGCGGCGGTCGACGACGATGCCTCGAACATCGATCGGCTGATCGAGTTCCCCGATCCGACCTACGCGATCGGCGGAACGGTGATCAACTCCAACGACAAGGGCGGGCTGAAGCTCGACAAGTCGAACTTCATCATCGACGGCGAGCAGAAGTTCCCACGCAACTCGAGCGCCGCCGTGTCCACGGACCTGCGCGTGCGCGGGTTCCAAGTGTCCCCCGAGCAGCGCATCTTGCGGCTCGACGCGCGCGCCGTGCGCGGCGGCGTGCGGATCTTCCCCGACCTGAACCAGTGGATCCGCACGGCTGGCCCGGAGGCGCAGGACGCGCGGGTGGCGGTGGTGGATGAGTCGGGCGCCAAGTACTTCGCCGTGGGACTCGTCGAGGACGACGGCCAGTGGGTGTTCGTGAAGAGCATGGGCGGCAAGCCGCTGCGGCTGCGCGACATCCCGATCCAGCCGCTCGGCAGCGGCAAGAAGCTGTACCTGCACTTCCGCGTGCCCGGCGGTGCCAACATCCGTTCGCTGGTGCTGGCGGCATCCAGCGGCGACCGCGTGGTCAACACCATCAACCTCACCGTTCCGGCACGGGACTGACCCATGGCCCCAGAGACCTCGACCAAGTACCCGCGTCCCGTCCCGAGCGCCCGCATGCCACTCGCGCGCTGCGCGGTGGCCATTCTTGCCGTCGGGGCGGCATTCGCGTCGCCCGCGGTCGGCTTGGCTTCGGCGCTCGTGCAGGACGAGGAGGTGACCGCTCCCCCGCAGCCGGACCAGGGCCTGACGTACTCATCGCCCGTGGGTGGCTACGCGCTGATGGCGCTTGCCGGCGCCGCGTTGATCGGCGTCAGCCTTCTCCCGTCCAAGCGCGGGCACCAGGACTGATCGATGCGGCGCCGCGGCACGGCATCGTCCGGTCCGTCGGCACGCCTGACGTGGACGGCGGTGCTGGTCTTGGGGCCGGCATGCGCCGCGCTGGCGTCGTGGCAGCCTGGCGATCGGGCGCCGATCCCCGCCACCGCGGCCGATTTCCACGCGCCGGGCACGCAGCCCGATCCGACGATCGATCCGTTCTACGAGGGAATCGGCTGCGCGAACTGCCACGGCAGCTACAACGCCAACACGGCGCCGTTCCGTTCGTGGATCGCGAGCATGATGGCCCAGAGCGCGCGCGACCCGATCTGGCAGGCGTCGGTGACGATTGCCAATCAGGACGTGGAGCTGGCCGGGCAGGCATGCATCCGCTGCCATGCGCCCACCGCGTGGCTCGGGGACCGTCATGGGGATGGCACCCTGGACGGGTTCAAGTACCTCCCGGACTTCGACGGCGTCACCTGCACCTTCTGCCACCGCATGGTGAACCCGGATCCCATGGGCCCCGCCGCGGTCGGCTATTCGACGAATGATCCGTTCGACGCGGACCCGGACGGCGAGGTGCTGGCCCCGCTCGCGGAACTCGACCTGGTGCCCGGGCCCGGCCAGCGCGGCAACGGGACGTACGTGGTCGATCCCCGCGACGTCCGCCGGGGGCCGTTCGACGACGTGCCCGTGAACTACCACGGCGTGCCGCTGCACTACTCGCCCTTCCATTCGACCAGCGAGATGTGCGGCACGTGCCACGACGTCAGCAACGCCATCACCGTGCGCCGGACGGACGGCACGTGGGGCCTCGATACGCCGGGCGCACCGCACCCCACCGGGCAGGTGCACGACATGTTCCCCGAGCAGCGCACCTACAGCGAGTGGCTGCACAGCGACTTCGCGCGGGGCGGCGTCGACTACCCGGACCGGCGCTTCGGCGGCAACCACCCCACCGGTCGCATGCAGTCGTGCCAGGACTGCCATATGCCGGACCACGCCGGTGCGGGGTGCGTCCTGCACATCGGCACCGAGTTCGAGCGACCGGATGTGCCCCAGCACGGGTTCGCCGGTGCGAACTCGTGGGTGGTGCGTGCCGTGCGGCACCAGCTCGGGGACAAGGCCGATGACGCAGGACTGCGCCAGAGCCGGGTCGACGAGGCCATCGCCAGGAACGTGGCCATGCTGCGCGACGCCAGCGACATGGAGGTGGTCCAGGACGGGCCGCGCCTGCGGGTCCGCGTCATCAACCGCTCGGGCCACAAGCTCCCCACCGGGATCAGCGAGGGCAGGCGCATGTGGATCCAGGTGCGGTTTCTCGGCGCCGACGGGGCCGTGCTCGCCGAGAGCGGCGGATACGACTTCGCCACGGGCACCCTGCTCGACCCAGCCGCGAAGCAGTACGGCGCGCACATGGTCACCGCCGGCGAGCTGGCGCAGGCCGCCGGGCTTCCCGACCCAACCGACTTCCACGTCGCGCTCCTCAACAAGGTGGCATCGGACAACCGCATCCCGCCGGAAGGGTTCCGCAACGCCGAGTACGCCGCGTTCGGCGGTGCGCCGGTGGGTGCCTCGTACGCCGACGGCCAGCACTGGGACGACACGCACTACGACGTGCCGCCGGGAGCCGCCCAGGCCCTGGTGACCCTGTGGCACCAGACCACGACTCGCGAGTACGCGGAGTTCCTCCGGGACGAGAACCGGACCGACGACCGTGGGCAGGTGGCCTACGACCTCTGGGTGCAGTTCGGGCGCAGCGCCCCGGTGGACATGGATACCGCCCTGCTCGCGTTGGGCCCGGCCTGCGTCGCGGCCGATCTGGACTGCAGCGGTGCGGTCGATGGCGTGGACCTGGGCATGCTGCTTGCGGCATGGGGCACGCCCGCCGCCGACCTGGACGGCGACGGCGTGACGAGC